>JAXDKX010000301.1:0-2568 GCA_034666905.1 Chloroflexota bacterium
AGAGCCACGATCACGCGTCTGCGGCCCCGTCAGCAAGCGGCGCGCCACCGGATCATGACGCTGCCGCCCTGGCGGTCGTCAAGCGGTTCCTCGGCGGTGAGTACAGCAAGGTGGAGGGTGCCGGCAACCAGCCGTTCACGCCGAGGATCGTCGGCGGCGCCAGTGTCTTCGATTTCACGGTCGACAAGATCAGCCACAAGATCGACGCCGTGACGCCGCCGGTCGACGCGCTCGGGTTCAACGGAACGTGGCCCGGGCCGCGGATCGAGGTCGTCGAGGGTGAGGTCGTCCGCGCCATCTTCAAGAACAACCTCGACGAGTCGACGGGTATCCATTTCCACGGCCAGCAGCTGCCGAACAAGATGGACGGGGTCCCGCACGTCACGCAGGACCCGATCCGAGCGGGCGATTCCTTCACCTACGAGTTCGTCGCCCGGACGGTTGGCTCACACATGTACCACTCGCATCACAACGCGAGCGACCAGGTCGGCCGGGGCCTTCTCGGGGCATTCATCGTCCAGCCGAAGGATGCGGCGCTCCGCTACGACCAGCTCTACGGCGTGAGCCAGGACATCGTGTGGATCAGCAATGACACGCTCGGCGGCTTCACCATCAACGGACGCGGATTTCCAGCGACGGCACCGATCGTCGCCAAGGTGGGCGAGAAGATCGTCGTTCGGTTCATGAACGAGGGCGTCATGACCCATCCCTGGCATCTCCACGGCATGCCCATGCACGTCGTTGCACGCGACGGCTACCCGCTCGGCTCTGCTGCGTTCTACTGCGACACGCTGGGGGTCAACCCCGGCGAGCGATGGGATGTCGTCATCGACTGTGAGGCGCCCGGGGCCTGGGCCTTCCACTGCCACATCCTGCCCCACGCCGAGGGTCACGACGGAATGTACGGGATGGTGACGGCGCTCGTCATCCAGGATGCGACGGCAGCTGCGCTGGAGAACGCGACCGGGACGACAGCGCTCGTGGCCGCTGCCGCATCGGCTGGGTCGACTGCGACCGCGTGCCAGATCCCGCAGGTCGGTTGACGCTTCCGCCCCTGGCGCGGCCTGACTAGCCTTCGGTGCCGGTGGAGGCAGCTTCCTTCGAGCGGACGGTCTTCACGATGCGGCGCCGACGCTCGTGCACCGTGTCGTGCATCTCGGCGGTGCTCCGCGTGTCGAACGCGGCGTGGGGGTGCGCATGCCCATGGTCGCCGTCGATGGCGAACGGCATGTGCTCGGCGAACAGCTCACCGAAGCGCCGCACCAGGTCCGGATCGAACTGCATTCCGCTGTGACGACGGAGCTCGAGCAACGCGGCCTCGTGGGTGATCGCGTCACGATATGGCCGACCGGCCACCATCGCCTCGTAGGCGTCGGCGATCGCCACGATCCGCGCCCCGACGGGGATCTCCTCGCCGGACAGGCCGTGGGGATAGCCACGGCCGTCGAACCACTCGTGGTGATGGAGCACGATCGTGGCGGCATCGCGGAGCGCGCCCGCCTGCTCCAGGATCACCTGGCCGATCTTGGGATGCTCCGACACGATCCGCCACTCGGGATCGTTGAGCTCGCCTGGCTTGGTCAGGATCTCTTCCGGGATGGCCAGCTTGCCCAGGTCGTGGAGGAGGCTGGCGACGCGAATCCGCTCGATCTCGCTCTCCGGCAGTCCAAGCCCGATCGCCAGCTGGACGGCGGCGCCCGCGATCATCGACGAGGGTCGACCCGAAAAACCGGCCCGGGCGTCCAGGGCCGCGGTGAGCGAATCCGTGGCGGCGCCGAACGCCGCCCGGCCGACTTCGATCGCGTGATTGCGGGCACTCGGTGCGATCGACGCCCGTTTGACCAGCCCGTCGTCCTCGACCTCGTGGAAGACGTAGACCTGGTCTCGTCCGAGGGCTTTCGCGCTGTACATGGCATTGTCGGCGTCTCGTACCAGGGACTCGAGGCTGAGGTGGCCGCCGAACCCGCCCGCAACCCCGGCCGACAGCGTCGCAGACGCCCGGAAGCCGTCGTGCAGGAGGACCTCCTTGCGACCGACGAGGCGGCGAAGCTTCTCGGCCAGCGAGGCCGCTGCGTCCACGTCGGTCTCGGGCAGGACCAGCAGGAACTCCTCCCCGCCGTATCGACCGACGACGTCGACCCCGCGGACGTTCTCCCGCAGGGTGTCGGCGACCCGGCGCAGGATCGTGTCGCCGGCCGCGTGGCCGTGCGTGTCGTTGAGTCGCTTGAAATGGTCGAGATCGACCATGACGACGGAGAGCTGGTGCCCGAACCGGGCCGCCCGCTCGATCTCCGTCTCGAGGTTGGCCAGCACCGCCTGGCGATTGAGCACGCCGGTCAGGTGATCGACCGTGGCCAGTGTCCAGACCTCGGTCATGCGGTCCGCAAGCTGCTGGAAGCTCGCCCGAAGATAGGGATCGCGGATCCCGCTTGCTTTCGCCAGGTGGCGGGCATCGGTTGCCGAGGCGAGGAGGTTCATCAGGTTGGCGGCCCGCCGGGTCTGCCTCCGGACGGCGGTCGCCGCGAATCCCGCCGCACCCAGGAGCGCGGCCACGAGCGCGAACCCGAT
>JAXDKX010000302.1:0-2877 GCA_034666905.1 Chloroflexota bacterium
GCCGCCATCCTGCGGTGATCACTGCCTACCTCGGTGACGAGAACGCCGCAGCACCGGCGGCGCGCCGATGAGCCTGCTCGAGGTGTCAGACCTCAACACCGGCTACGGGACGATGCCCGTGCTTCAGGGCATCTCCTTTGCGGTCGAGGCCGGCGAGACGGCCGTCATGTTCGGGCTCAACGGCGCCGGGAAGAGTACGACGGTCAACGCCATCGCCGGTCTCGTCGAGACCTGGTCCGGCGAGATCCGCTTCGATGGCACTGCGATCAGTCGCCGGCCGATGTCGGAGATCGTCAAGAACGGCATCGCGCTGTGCCCAGAAGGCCGCAGGGTGTTCCCAGGCCTGTCCGTCCGCACCAATCTCGAGCTCGGCGCGTGGACCCGCCGCTCCGTCGCGCGGCAACAGATGGATCGGGTGATGGCCTACTTCCCGCGGCTGGAGGAACGCGCCGATCAGCTCGCCGGAACCATGTCCGGCGGTGAGCAGCAGATGCTCGCGATCGGCCGAGCCCTCATGTCGCAACCTCGGCTGCTGCTTATCGACGAGGCGTCACTGGGGCTGTCCCCGACCCTCACACAGACCGTGTTCTCGGTCATCAGTCAGATCAACGCCGACGGCACGACAGTCATCGTGGTCGAGCAGAACGTCGGTGTCCTGCCCTACGCCGACCAGGCGATCGTCATGGAGAAGGGCACGATTATCTTCGACGGTCGCGGCGAGGAGCTGGCGAAAACCGGCGACCTCCGCGCGCTGTATCTGGGGTGAGCCATTCAGGCGGGCTTGCAGACCCGGCACGGCCGCAGACCCTGTGTGTCCGCCTCCTTGCGCGTCACCGACTCCAAGTCGTCACGACCCTCGACCAGCCGGCAGTCCACCCGGTGAAACGCGGTGGCCCCGGCCCGGAACTGCCCGCCGCCACGGCTGCTCGACTGCGCGGGAATGGCCGCCGTCGACGAGGTCGCCCGCGACAGGTGATCCAAGAGCTCGGTGAGCTTGTCCTCGAGCTGGACCCGGTCGGCGCGCGCGTTGTGCGCGACCAGCAACGCGGCGCCGAACACGACGAGCGCAAGACCCAGGATGCCGCCTGACACCAGCCAGGGCAGCTGGGCGTTGAGGTTCGGCACGCCGTTCACCTCGCCACCCGAGCCCGCCATGCCATTCCAGCCCAGCCCGATCACCAACAAGCCGAGCCCGATGACCAGGAGCCCGAGGCGTCCTGCCGACGTACCGGTCCGGATCGACGCCAGCGCGCGCGACAGCCGCTGCGACGGCTCGGTCGTCAGGCGGGGTTCGTTGCTCACGATGTCCTGCGTCGTCACGTCGATCCTCCCGGCAGCGGTGGCGCTCACCCGAACACTTCGACGCGGTCCCGCCCACTCCTGCCGGTCGGGTGTTTCTGAGAAAGCTCAGAGTCCGGTGAGAGGTACGACAAAGATCGTTGGGGCATCCTCATGTTGTGGCGAACACGCGGAGTGGTCGTGCCCTGCACGCTCACGTCTCCGCGCCAAGGGCCCCGGAACCATGGATCGCTGGAACCGGCTGGGCCCAACACCAGTTACGGCAGCCCGGCTGGCTCCTGCTCCCGCTTCGAGGTTTCCTCGGTGTCACCTTCGTGTACGCCGGCCTACAGAAGCTTGCTAACCCGGCCTATCTCGACCCGCAAAGCCCAACGTCGGTCGTCGGGCAGACGCAAGCGCTTCGTCACTCCAGCCCGATTGGGCCGTTGCTGGGCTTGTCGCTGCATGCGCCAAGCCTCGTAGGTTTGATGATCGCGTTTGGGGAGCTCGCCGCGGGAACCGGCGTCCTCCTCGGACTGTGGACCCGAGTTGCTGCCGTGGGCGGAATGCTCTTGTCGCTCACGTTCTTCCTGACAGTCAGCTGGTCGACGACCCCGTATTACTACGGGTCCGACATCGTGTTCTTCTTCGCGTGGAGTGTTTTCGCTGGGCTGGGCGCGGGCGGCGTCCTCAGCGTCGATGGCTGGCTTCGTCATCGGGCCCGCCTGCGAAGCGGACTTCCGCCAAGCCAGCCAAGCTTCGTGGTCGAGGCATCCCGGCTGCGATCGATGTGTGGGAACGAGCGCTCGTGCGGGCTGAAACGGGGTACAAGTTGCGCCGGTATCGCCAATTGCCCGCGGCTCGACAAGGCAGATCGGGACCCCCTGCTTCGCGCGGACCTCGATCGTCGCCAGCTGCTCCTCGGAGCGCGTGCCGTCGGGATCGTCGGAGCCGGCGCTCTCGGTCTGGGTGGCGCCACGGCGCTGATCGGAAGGTTCTTCCATAGCAATCGCGCTAACGGCCCGCTCAGCTCAGTGCGACGACCGACGTCTGTCGCGACACCGGCCAGTAAGAAGCCCGGTACCGCCCAGGGAACCGCCATAGGGAACACATCGGCAGTCCCGGTGGGACAAGCGGGTCGGTTCATTGACCCGAAGACCGGAGGACAAGCCTGGCTGGTTCGTCCTGCGTCCAATCAGTTTGTCGCTTTCTCGGCGACCTGCACACATGCGGGATGCACGGTCGGGTTCGATGCTGGGACGATGGAGTTTGTGTGTCCCTGCCATGGCGGGTCGTTCAGCGCGAGGACCGGCCAGGTTCTCGGTGGTCCGCCGCCGTCGCCACTGCCGTCGATCCCGGTCCATATCGTGAACGGAACGATCCGGGTTGATTGACGAGCGCTCAGGTTCCGCGACGCCAACCGGAAACGCGCTCCTCGCCGCCCTGTCAACGGCAATCGGCGACTCACACCGACCTGACCCCGTCCTCGAGCACACCGGGGGTCCCGCGGGCAACGCCAGGCTGACGGCGTGGATCGGTCTCGTCATTCTCGCGCTCTCTCTCGCCGAATCGATCACGCTGGTATCCGTCGGCCACTTC
>JAXDKX010000303.1:0-3351 GCA_034666905.1 Chloroflexota bacterium
TCGAGCCGGTCGTGGCGTCCCGCGATCATCTCGGGATTGGCGACCATTGCGTCACGCACGCGGACGAGCGACGGTGCGAGATCGGCACGCGGGTCCTTCGAGGCCACGGCCCCAGGATCGGCAAGCATGGCATAGGCTCGGGCGACCTCGCGGAGCGGAAACGCGTACGTCTCGACGCCGCAGCCATCGATCGCGGTTCGAAGGTTCGTCGAACCGGTGCCGAAGGCTTTTGCGACGGCGGCGCGGTAAGCGATCTGCGAGGGATGGCCCGGCTTCCAGTACTCGGTCGGATCCCAGCCGCGGAGGCGACTCAGGAGCAGTGATACGGTGTGCTGGCCGGAGCACATGTGCCGGACCGGACCGGCTTTCTCGCCATCACGAGCGAGGCGCGCGGCGGTCAGCGCGTCCAGCGGCATCCCCTCCGACCCGCAAGCCAGGAGCGACTGGCTGACACCGGTCCGCCGGTAGATGCCCTGGAGGGTCCGAACGTGAAGATCCTCTCCCGAATGCGAGCTCGCCAGGATGGCGATCTCGGGCGGTTCGAGGTCGAACGCCTCGATACCACCGGCTTCGATCAGTGCGAGGACGCCGAATGGCTTGACCGTCGATCGCAGGGTCACGATTCGCTCCGGGTCGCCGAGCTGGCGGATCACCCGGCCGGCGGGATCGACCTCCACGATGTCGCCCCGGTGGACGCTCTCCTCGATGCCGTTCCGAAGCTGCCGAACGAGGATCGGCGGAACGCCGCGGCCCCGGGTCGAGCGCGGCGCGGGGCGTTGCTGTTTCGCCAGGATTCGGCTGGCCGGGGCGGGAACGGTCACGATCGATGGGTCTCCGGGGCTCGGGCAGGCACGACAGCGCGAGGCGGGCGTGGCGGGACGGCGCGCGCTCGCTTCGTGACGGCGAGGATACCGCGGCGGTTGGTACGATGACAGGACCTGAGGTCACCCCCACCTCGTCGACCGGAGGCCAGCCGAGTGCCCACGCCGACCCTCCACGTCTCCCAGCACCCGGCTGTCCTGCACAAGCTCGCGATCCTGCGCGACGAGAACACCGAACCGAAGAAGTTCCGCGAGGTCGTCCGCGAGCTGTCCTGGCTCCTGGGCTACGAGGCGCTCGCCGATGTCGGCGTGCGGCCACTGGAGATCCGGACGCCGATGGAACCCATGACGGCGCACCAGCTTGGGGTCCGAATCGGCCTCGTGCCGATCCTGCGGGCGGGCCTCGGGATGGTCGACGCGATGCTCGAGCTGATGCCAACGGCACAGGTCTGGCACCTGGGATTCTTCCGGGACGAGCGGACCCTGCGGCCGGTCGAGTACTACAACAAGCTGCCGGATTCGGCCACGGTGGACCTCTGCCTGATCCTGGACCCGATGCTCGCGACCGGCGGCTCGGCCACGGCCGCGATCGAGGTGCTCAAGAAATGGGGCGCGGTCCGGATCAAGCTGGTCAACCTGATCGCCGCTCCTGAGGGGGTCGAGGCCGTCTCCTCGGCGCATCCCGACGTCGCGATTCATTGCGCGGCGCTGGACCGCGGCCTGAACGACCGAGGCTATATCCAGCCGGGGCTTGGCGACGCCGGTGACCGCCAGTTCGGAACGGGTCGCGAAGCGTAGATCGCCGGCTCGTCATGTCGCGTCACCATCCCGGCTCATCGCATCACCGATGAGTTTGGCGGGCGCGCGTCGTTACAGCTCACAGAACATCGGTCACCAGGCCGATCGCACAAGGAGGTCCTCGTGGATTGGACACTCGAGCTCGTCGTGGTTCCCGTTGCCGACGTTGACCGCGCCAAGGCGTTCTACATGGACCAGGTCGGCTTCGGCCTCGACGTCGACCACAGCGCCGGCGACGACTTCCGCGTCGTCCAGCTCACCCCGCCGGGCTCCGGCTGCTCGATCGCGCTGCTGAAGCGGCAGGAGATGGCGCCGGGCTCGCTGCACGGCCTGCACCTGTGCGTGTCGGATATCGAGGCAGCCCGGGCGCAGTTGGTCGAGCGGGGCGTCGATGCAAGCGAGCCCTTCCATTTCGGCGAGGCGGGTCAGGCGCCGGGGCTGGATCCTGAACGGCGGAGCTACGCGACATTCCTCACGTTCAAGGATCCCGACGGCAACACCTGGCTGGTCCAGGAAAAGCGCGCCGCACCGGTCGCATGACCGCGATGGGGCGGGCCCCGGAAGTGGCTCCGGCGACCTCCAGCGGCGAATCCGAATTCGCGGGCCACGTTGAGCGCCACCGGCGCGAGTTGCACGTCCACTGCTACCGGATGCTGGCTTCGTTCGACGAGGCCGAGGATGCGGTCCAGGAAACGTTCCTGCGCGCCTGGCGCGGTCGCGACACCTTCGACGGCGGATCGCAGGTCCGTGCCTGGCTCTATCGCATTGCCACGAACGTCTGCCTCGACTCGCTTCGGCGACGAACACGACGGGTCTCCACGATCAACTCGTTTGTCGAGGTGCCGTGGCTCCAGCCGTACCCGGACGTGATGCTGGACGAGATCGCGCCGAGCCACGACCAACCGGACGCCGTCGTGGTCGAACGGGAGACGATCGAGCTCGCGTTCCTCGCCGCCCTCCAGGTCCTCCCGCCACGGCAACGGGCGGCGCTGATTGCCCGTGATGTCCTCGGCTGGTCGGCCAGCGAAACCGCGGCGCTCCTCGAGACGAGCGTCGTCGCGGTGAACAGCGCGTTGCAACGGGCCCGCTCGACGATGCAGGAGCGCCTGCCCGCGAAGCGCGCCGACTGGACGACCCGAGAGACGAGCGCCGAGGAACAGGCGTTGCTGGCGGGCTTCATCGACGCCCACGAACGGGGCGATGCCAAGGCCGCCGTCGCGATCGCCGGTCGTGACCTCCGGATCACCATGCCGCCCTATCCGCGCATCTTTGAAGGCATCGATTCGATCACGCCGCTCCTCGAGCGTGCCCTTCGGGAGGGCGAGTGGCGCCTCGTGCCAACCCAGGCCAACCGGATGCCGACGGCCGCGAGTTACTTCCGCCAGCCGGGTGACACGCAGTTCCGGGCCTTCAAGTTCGACGTCCTGCGCATCGAGAAGGGCCTCATCGTCGAGATCACGACCTTCGGCGCCGAGCTGTTCCCAGCCTTCGGCCTGCCGCCGACGATCTGACGGCGGCGGGCCGCCCGGGGAGGCGGCGCGAGACGGCGTGAGGGGGGGGAGGCGCGGCCCGGGGCGCCGGGGCGCCAACTCGGCGCAATAGCCACCGGGGGGCTCCAAAGGCCGATGCGACCCGTGACGCGGGGCTCTGCTGGCTTCATCACAGGTCGCTTTGAGCGTGAGGATGGGCCGCCGGGCAGCCTGAAACGTCGATCTGGGCAGCAGAGCCGGGC
>JAXDKX010000304.1:0-3415 GCA_034666905.1 Chloroflexota bacterium
TCCTCGAGCAGGATCTGCTGGCCGCCGGGTCCACTGACGATCTCGTTCCTGAACGGCGTCCCGAGTCCGCGTAGCCGATTTGAGACCTCTGCGATGTCATCGACCTCGACGACCAGCCGGTTCCAGCCACCGGGGACCGGCTGCCGGCCATCGGGCATGGGTCGGGCGGCCGAGGAGAGCGGGCCGGCCAGCCAGAGCTCGAGATCGCCCCGCCGGACCCTGGCGAAGGCCGGACCCATCTGCTGGTCGAGCGTGAAGCCGAGCGAGCCCACGTAGAACTCGATCGCAGCGTCGACGTCATCGACGAGGTAGCGCACGGTCGCACTCATGCGTACTGCCCGTAGTCCACGGTGCCCGATGGCGCGCTGCCGCTGGGCCGAAGCGAGGCGATCCGATCCGTGCCCAGCTTTTCGAGATACGCCGGGCGGCCGTCGAGGGCGTGGACCCATTCGCCAAGCCATGCCTGGATCGCCGATTCCTCGCGCGAGATCGGATCCCACTCGACGTAGAACTGGTTGTCGCGGTCGTAGGCGCCCTGGACGTACGAGGGGTGCGCGCCCCAGGGCTCCACGACGACCGCGTCGACGATCAGGCCGGGGATGATCGTCCGGTTCGGGTCGGCCCGAATGACCGCCTCGTCGACCAGCTCCTCGACCACGACGATCAGCCGGTCGGCGGCGAAGGCGGCCTCCTTCTGGCAGCCGAGCAGGCCCCACACCTGGGTGTCGCCGGCCGCCGATGCGCGCTGCGCGTGGACGATCGTGACATCGGGCCGGAGCGGGGGCACGGCGTAGATGCTGCCGTCACCGTAGGGAGAGGCGATTGGGCGGATCAACGGGTTGGCGACCGGCAGGTCGCTCTCGAAATAGCTTCGGAGCGGGAAGAACGGGAGGTTCATGGCGCCCGCCGTGTACCGCCCGACCATCCCGAAGTGGCTGTACTCCTCGAGCTCCAGCGGCTGGTCGGGGATCTCGCCCTCGATCCGGCGCCGGATGGCACCGAGACCGCCGACGCCGGGGTTGCCGAGCCACGAGAAGATCAGCTTGCGGGCGACCCCGGCCGCGACCATCTGGTCGTAGATCAGATCCGGGGTGAGCCGGGCCAGTGTCAGGTCCCGTTTTCCCTGGCGGATGATCTCGTGGCCCGCCGCGAACGAGATGAGGTGGGTGAAGCCCTCGATGGCAATCGTATCGCCGTCGCGCACGAGCTCGGCGATCGCGTCGCGCATGGAGGCGACCCGGGACGTGCTCACGGCTGGCGCGCGCGCGGCCGGCTCAGACGGCCTCCTCGACCTCGTTGATCGCGCCCGCGGCCATCGCCGCGGCGAGGATCTCGCCGTGGTCGCCGGCGACGGCCGCGACGGCCTCGGCGAAGAGCGCCAGGGCGGTCTCGATCTGGTCGGCGGTCACCGTCAAGGCGGGACACATTCGAACGCTCGACTTGCCGCATTCGAGCACGAGCAGCCCCTTCTGGTAGGCCTCCCACTGGACCTCCTCGGCATGCTCCGCGGTGTCGAACTCGATGCCGAGCATCAGGCCCTTGCCACGGACGGCGCGGATGAGGTCAGGGAAGCGTCGCCGAAGCGCCGCGAGGCCGCCCAGCGCCTGATCGCCGCGGACCGCCGCGTTCTCGACGAGCCCGCCTTCGAGCAGCTCGATCGTCGCCAGGGCTGCCGCGCAGGCGACCGGATTGCCACCGTAGGTCGAGCCATGCGCGCCCGGTCCCCAGGTTTCGAGCAGCTCCGCCCGCGCAATCAGGGCGCCGAGCGTCATGCCCGAGGCGATCCCCTTGGCCGTCAGCAGCATGTCCGGCTCCACGCCCCAGTGCTGGACCGCCCACATCTTGCCGGTGCGGCCGGCGCCCGACTGGATCTCGTCGGCGATCAGCAGGATCCCGTGGGCGTCGCAGATCCGGCGAAGGCCCTCGAGGAAGCCGTCCTCGGGCACGATGTATCCGCCTTCGCCCTGGATGGGCTCAACGACGATGGCCGCGACCTCGCTGGCGGGCGCCAGCTTGTCGAAGAGGACCTCGTCGAACCAGCGCAGGTCCTCCACCCGCCCGAATGGCGCGTGGAAGACGCCGGGCAGCAGCGGCCCGAACCCGGCGTGGTACTTCGCCTTCGACGCCGTGAGGGAGAGCGACCCGTAGGTCCGGCCGTGGAACGCGCCGAGAAAGGCGACGACGTATGGCCGCTTCGTGGCGAACCGGGCGAGCTTGATCGCGGCCTCCACGACCTCCGTGCCGGAGTTGCCGAGGTAGACGCGCAGCCGCCCAGGGATCGGGGCGATCCGGGCAAGCTCCCGGCAGACTTGGGGATAGATGGGCAGGTAGAAGTCCGAGGCGCTGAAGTGGATCAGCTCCGCGGCCTGCTCCCTGATCGCCGCCACGACCTGGGGATGCGCATGGCCGGTCGAGTTGACCGCGATCCCGGCGGCGAAGTCCAGGAACAGGTTGCCGTCGATGTCCTCGAGCGTGAGTCCGTCACCCCGAACGGGGACGATCGGGTAGGCCCGCGGCAGGCTTGGTGACGTCCAGGTCTCGTCGAATTCGACATGCGCCCGTGCCCTGGGCCCCGGCAGCTCCGTGACGATGTGCGGGACGGGCCGATCCCCGGCGATCCGCGAAGCGGCCGACGACACGGTTCACCTCAGACAGGGATGCATAACGAGTATGCAAGCTGGATACGCAGTCGAGCGAGTATAGCCGAGCCCCGCCGGGCGCCGAATGGCGGATCGGCGTAGTCCTGTCGGGTCACTGCGCCCGCCGGTTGGCCGCGAGACGATTGGCGCCATGTCCGTTTCGAACATCATCCAGTCGGCGACTCGCCTGGCAGGGCGGGAGCCGAGCGCCCGGCCCATCGAGCGATTCGCCCCGCACCTCGAGCGCGTGACCCGCAAGCTGTGGATGCGCGATCGAGGCCTGGCGGAGCTGCGTTGGGCGGCCATCACCATCGGGGCGATGGCCCTGCTCGGGCTGGTCGCCGGGATGGTGCACGATTCCGGCGACTTCGACCGGGTTCGACTCGTCGCGACCCCGGCTGCCCTCGTATTCGCCGCAGCGGCATGGGGACCGTACGCCAACGCCCTCGCCCGATCTCGCGCCGTTCGCCTGGCGCTCGGACCGGCCGTCCTGCTCGTCGCCGTCATCGGCGGAGGCACGGCGGAGATCGCAACGTTGCAGCTGCCATCGGCCGCTCCACTGATCGTCCTGGCGATGGCCTACTCGGCGATGACGCCCGGCTACCCGATCGCTGCTGGAATCGTCATCGGCTCATCGGTCTCGATTCTCCTTGCCCATGCGCTGGGTCCGACGGCCTCGGACGCCGCGGTCAAGGTCGCCGATCGGTTCGTCGTCAGCGTCGTGGTCACCCTCCTGGCATCGGCCGGGATGGCGATCGTGGTGCGGATTGCGACCG
>JAXDKX010000305.1:0-4512 GCA_034666905.1 Chloroflexota bacterium
GGCCCTCACCCGCCTCGTTCCCCTGGAGCTGGAAGTAGCGTGAACCGAGCTGCGCCCGCGGTCGCCACAACCTGCGTGGGTTGCCTGTGATTCTGCCGATTCTCCTGTTGGCAGCCTTCATTGTCCCCGTGCTGGCCGTGTCCGCCGTGGCATGGTGGAGTCCCCTTCGTGTCGGCGAGCGCCTGGCTGCAAGCGCATGGGCGAAACGCCTGCAACGAGGGCACCGCGCGCTGATCGCGGAACTCGGTCCCCTCGCGACAGGAATCGGCCTGCTTCTTGCAGGATCTGCCGCCATCGTGGCGGTGTGCTGGCCGCTGGGCAAGGTCGCGGCGATGCTCGAGCGTCCTGTAGACGTCCCGGTCCTTGAGTGGATGCAGGCTCAAGCATCGCCGACGTCCGCGCTCACGTCCGTCGTGACTCAGCTCACCAAGATGGGCGACTTGACCAGCATCGCGTTCCTTGCCCTGGCCGCCGCCGCCTTGTTTGCCGTGCTGTGGCGGCGGCGTTGGTGGTGGATCCCGCCGATCGTCCTGGCTCTCCCCGTCGTCGCCGAAGCAGTCTTGCAGAGAGTGTTGGCGTTGCTTGTCGATCGCGGGCATCCCCCTACGGCGCTCGGAACCTACCCGTCGGGAGGAACTGCCCGGATCATTGCCCTCAGCGGGGTCCTGTTCTTCCTCGCGCTTGCGACCTGGCCCGGAATCCGCCCGCGATGGCGAGCGATCGGATGGACTGCGGTCGGATTGCTTGGGGCTTTGGAGGCATTCACGCGGTTCTACCTGTTGCAACATTGGCCCACGGACCTCGTGGGAGGCTGGATCTTTGGAGAACTCCTTCTGCTCGTGATCCTCGCCGCCGTGTGGCCGGTCGCGCGGCTCCGCCCCGCGCTGATTGACGACGATGACGATGAAACGGGGGAGAGCGCGAGAGCGCCGCTGACGGGCCACTGAGCAGCTGCGCGGACTGGCCGGAACCCGATCGGCTTGAGAGCCGGTGTAGCCTCCCCGGGATGGAGCGCCTCACCAACGCCATGGAGCTGCTGGACGGTCCGCTGGACGAGCCGCGGACGCTCGATGGCAACCTTCGCGACCTGCGTCGGGTCAATCGCTGGCTCGGCGGGGTGGCCCTCAGTGCGGCCGCGATCGACGCGCTATCTGCCCATCGCGCGGACCTGACGTTGCTCGACGTGGGGACCGGAGGTGCCGACATCCCGATGGCCCTGATCGGGCTGGCGGCCGGACGGAGGCGGCGCCTCCGCGTCGTTGGCATCGACAGCCGACCAGAGGTCCTCGCGGCGGCCCTGCGGATCCGGCCGGCGGCCACGACCGCCGGCGACCTCGAGCTCCACGTTGGCGATGGCCGTGCGCTGCCCTATGCCGATCGGTCGTTCGACGTCGCTCATGCGTCGCTGGTCCTCCATCACCTCGAGCCACCCGCCGCGATCGAGCTGCTGCGCGAGATGGGACGGGTCGCCCGCCTCGGCGTGGTGGTCAACGACCTCGATCGAACGCGGCTCGGCTGGGTCGGAGCCTGGCTGCTCGGCCACCTCCTCACGGGGAATCGGTACACGCGCCACGACGCGGCGCTCTCCGTGCGTCGGGCGTATCGCCCGCGCGAGATGACGGACCTCATGCGGACCGCGGGTCTGCGGCCTGTTCGAACCCGCCGCGGGACCTTCGGCCAGCGATACGCGATGGCCGCCGTCGTGCCGACCCAACGCGGCGACGATGAGCGCGGCGGCCCTGCCGACCCGCGCGGCGCCGGCGAATGACGTCCGCGGAGCGAGTCGAGGTCGCGGTCGTCGGCGGTGGACTGGCCGGCGCTGCGATGGCCGCACGGCTGGCGCGGGCCGGTCGCGAGGTGGTCGTCCTCGAACGATCGCCGGCCTGGCGGTGGCACGCGGGCGGCGTCTTCAGCTCACCGGCCGGGGTGGCGGCACTGCGGCGAGCCGGCCTGGACGAGGCGGTCCTGCGGTCGGTCGCCCGCCCCATCCCGGCGATGCGCGTCGAGACCCCGGCGGGGACCGCGTTTCGCCTGACCTACGGAACCGAGAACGGTGGCGAACCGGCCGTCGGCTTCGATCGCTCGCGACTGGACCCGGCGATGCTCGCCATGGCCCGCTCGGCCGGAGCGGACATCCGGCTGGGCATGACCGTCACGAGCGCGGTGCTCGACGCTGGCGAGCTCGGCATCCGCGACCCGGACGGGGTCGTCGGGCGCCTGCGGGCGTCGGTCGTCGTCGGTGCGGACGGGCCGCGATCCGTCGTGGCGGCCGCCGCGGGTGTCGCGAGACCGGTCCCTATGGCGCCGCGAGTCGGGCTGACCTACCACCTGGAGGACCCTGAACCACTCGTGTCCCGCGACGCCCGGCTGCGGGTCTTCCGCGACGGCTACCTCGGGATTGCGCCGGTCGCCGGGGGCCGGGTCAATATCGGCATTGTGCTCGGCCCATCCTGGAGGGCGACGCTGGCTCGCGACGGATCGGAGTCGACCGCGGGGTCTATCGTAACGGCCACCCAGCCGAGTCCGGACGACCCGGCCGCCTGGCGATCCGGCCGACGATGCGACGCGATCGCCGGCGCCTGGCCGCTTGGCCATCGCGTGACACGGCGGGCTGGTGACGGCTGGGTCCTGGTCGGCGACGCGGCGGGATTCCTCGACCCGTTCACGGGGGAGGGTCTCCATCGCGCACTTGTCTCAGCCGAGCTGGCGGCGGCGGCGATCGCAGCGCGCCTGGCTGGTCGCACCGGCGCGTTGGACGCCTACGACCGACAGATGCGGCGGCGATTCCTTGCCAAGGACGCTGTCTCGTGGCTCGTCCAGGCGTTCCTCGGACGACCTCCGCTGTTCGAGTACGCCGCTCGACGGATCGCGGGGCGGCCTGGGGTCCGTGCGACGATGGGCCTCGTGATGGGCGATCTGATCCCCGCCGGCCGGGTCCTCGATCCACGCTACCTCGCCGCACTGCTCGCACCTTGATCTCCGTCGACGGCCCGAATGGCTGAGGGCCGGATGCAGAGCAGTGTCTGGATCGACGTGGCCGCGACTCCGGAAGTGGTCTTCCGCCTGGCCTGCGACGTCACGCGCTGGCCGGACCTGCTGCCGCACTACGTCTCCGTCCGCGTCCTGGATGCGGCTCGTCCGGACGGATCGGCCGTCGCGAGGATGGTCGCGCGCCGACCCTTGATCGACGTCCTGGGGCTTGGGCTGCCCGTCACCTGGCAGGCCAGGGTCTGGAACGAACCAGCAACGCGGCGCCTCCGGTTCGTCCACGTTGCAGGCGCCACCAAGGGCATGTCGGTGACCTGGCGAATCGAGCCGAACGGGACCGGCTGCCGAGTCTCGATCGAGCACGACTTCCACCCGCCGGTACCGCTTTTCGCAGAGATCGTCGATCGCTGGTTCGTGCGGCCAATCGCCCGGCGCACGCTGGCGACGTTCAGGGCGCTCGCCGAGGCCGTGACGGCGGCCGCCGGAGCCACCGGCGAGTCCGAACGCCCGCCCCTGACGAATCCATCCACATGAGCGAGCGTCGCCGTGTCTGGATCACCGGAATCGGCCTGATCACCTCGATTGGAACCGGGCTCGACGCCTTCCGCCTGGGGCTGCGCGCCGGTCGATCCCCGGTGAGGCGGATCGATCGCTTCGACCCGAGCCAGTTCCGCTCGCAGGTGGCCGCCCAGGTGGACGACTTCGACCCGCTGGCCTGGATGCCACCCAGGACGGCTCGCCAGCTCGATCGATTCAGCCAGTTCGGCCTCGTGGCGGGCCGCCTTGCCCTCGACGACGCGCGGATGACCCCGGGCGCCGGGGGCGCCGCTGCGCCCGAACGGATCGGTATCTACCTTGGCTCGGCCCTCGGTGGCATCGCCTACGCGGAGGAGCAGCACACGCGCTACATGGAGCGCGGGATTCGGCAGGTCGCCCCGAATCTGGCGCTGGCGGTCTTCGGCGGCGCGGCGCCGGCCAACCTCGGCATCGCGCTCGACGTCCGCGGGCCGATCCTGTCGACCGCCAACTCGTGCGCGTCAGGCGCCGTCGCCCTGGGGGAAGCGCTCGGCGATCTGCGGGAAGGGCGAGTCGATGCGGCGATCGCGGGCGGCTGCGAGATCCCCTTGAGCCCGCTCGCGTTCGGAGCGTTCGACATCATTCGCGCACTCTCGGCGGGCCACAACGACGATCCATCGCACGCGGCTCGGCCGTTCGATGCGGAACGGGACGGCTTCGTAATGGGCGAGGGCGCGGCGTTGCTCGTCCTCGAGGCCGCCGAGGTGGCCGAGCGTCGCGGCGCCGTTCCCTATGGCGAGCTCCTCGGGTACGGAGCCACCTCCGACGCGCATCACATGGTCCAGCCGCGGGCCGATGGCCGGGAGGCCGCCCGGGCCGCCACGATCGCCCTCGAGGATGCCGCGGTGAAACCCGGGGAGGTGGACTACGTCAGCGCCCATGCCTCATCCACTCCGCTTGGCGACCTCGCCGAGGCCAGGGCGATCGCCCTGGCCCTGGGCGAACACG
>JAXDKX010000306.1:0-2559 GCA_034666905.1 Chloroflexota bacterium
AGCAGGCGATCCCTTCCAGGTCCAGGGACATCGCCACGGACGCGCCGTCCGTATCGCGGGCGACCATCGAGAAGAGCCCGGGCAGGCGCTCCGTTGGATGCCCGGTCGACTCCGTGCCGGGCGTAGCGAGGACCGCCGTGGCCAGCCGATCGCGCTGGCGGCGAAGCCGGGCGACCGTCTCGGGTCGCTCTGCGCAGGCAAGCTCGTAGGCTGCCGCGAGGCCCACGGCGCCCGCCACGTTCTCGGTGCCCGCTCGACGGTGGCGCTCCTGGGTCCCGCCCTGCTGCTGGGCGAGGATGTGGGTCCCGTGGCGAACGTAGAGGACGCCGACGCCCTTGGGCCCCTCGAACTTGTGGGCACCCAGGGAGACGAGGTCCGCGGCCAGGTCGTTGACGGCGAGGTCCAGGTACGGCGCAGCCTGGACGGCGTCGACGTGGAGCAGGACCCCCTTGTGCGTCCGGACGACGGCGGCAATCTCGGCGATCGGCTGGATCGTGCCGACCTCGTTGTTTGCCAGCATGATCGAGACCAGGATGGTTCGGTCGTTGATCGCGTGTTCCACGTCGTCCGGGGCCACCCGGCCGTAGCGATCCACCGGCAGCTCGACGATCTCGAAACCGAACTTCTCGAGATAGCGCAGCGTGTGCCCGACGGCGTGGTGCTCGACCGCCGAGGTCACGATCCGGTGCCCGTGGCCCTTGCCTGCCCAGGCAGCCCCCTTGAGGGCGAGGTTGTTGGCCTCGGTGCCGCCCGAGGTGAAGACGACCTCGCGACCCTCGGCGCCGAGGCGGCGGGCAACCTGTTCGTGAGCCTCGTCCAGCGCGGCGCGCGCGATCCGCCCGTAGCTGTGCGCCGAGCTCGGATTGCCGAATCCCTCGGTCAGGTACGGCAGCATCGCGTCCAGCACCTCGCGTCGCAGAGGCGTCGTGGCGGCGTGGTCGAGGTAGATCGGCATGGCCGGGATTGTACGCCGGCTCCTCCGAGCAGCCGCCACCGTCGGTGTCCGGATCGGTTGCCCGTCGCCCACCTGCCCGCCGCGCTGGGGGACCGCGTTACCATCGGTGGCGTGCCCGCCACCTTCGCCATCGAGCCGACAGGTTCGTTCTCGCTTGCGCAAGCCAGGGAATTCGCCGGCGGCTTTGCGGCCGGGATCGGCGCGCACGCCACCCGGGACGGCATCCTGATGACGTTCCCCGTTGAGGGCTGGCGCGACAGCGCAGCGGTCGACATCTGGCAAGGCGAGGACGGGACGGTCCACGGCGAGGTGCACGGATCCGACGACCTGTCGGCGGTGCGTCGCCAGGCCGCTCGATCGCTGTCACTCGATCATGACGGGAGCGGCTGGGCGGAGGTCGGTCGGCGGGATCCGGTTCTAGGGCGGATCCAGGCGCGCTACGAGGGCTTTCGCCCCGTCTGCTTCTATTCGGCCTACGAAGCGGCCACGTCGTTCGTGATCGGACAGCGCATCGCCATGCGCCAGGCCAGGGTCGTCAAGGAGCGCCTCTCCGAAGGCTGGGGCGACCTCGTCGAGATCGAGGGCCGGATCGTTCGGCCGTTCCCGCGCCCGCAACGCCTGCTGGAGGTCCCGACCGTCACCGGCCTGAGCCAGGTCAAGGTCTCACGCCTCCACGACCTCGCGCAGGCCGCACTCGACGGCGCGCTCGACACCGATCGCCTGCGGTCGATGGACGCAGTCGAGGCGCTCGCCGAGCTCCAGCGGCTGCCGGGTGTCGGACCGTGGACCGCCCAGGGCATCCTCATGCGCGGATGCGGGGTGGCGGACGCGATCCCGCTCGCCGACGAGATCAGCCGGAGGGCCGTCGCAGCGATCTACGACCTGCCTGAACTCCCCGACGACGCGACGTGGACGCGGATCTCCGACCTTTGGCGGCCGTACCGGATGTGGGCAACGGTTCTGCTCCACATGGCGTGGCGGCGCGAACAGCCGACGGCTCCGAGCTACCGCCAGGACGCCTGATTCAACCGGCGGGGGCGCCCTCGCGCTCCGAACGGCGAAGATCCTCCGCGCGCCCGACCTCGCGCCGCCGATCGTGCTGCGAAAGGGATCGCTTGCGGAGGCGGATCGACAGCGGCGTGACCTCGACGAGCTCGTCGGCGGCGATGAACTCCAGCGCGCTTTCCAGGGTCATCGGGCGCGGCGGCGTCAGTCGCAGCGATTCGTCGTGCGAATGGGTCCGGATGTTGGTCAGCTTCTTTTCCTTGGTCGGATTGACGTCCATGTCCCCGGAACGGCTGTTCTCGCCGACGATCATGCCCTCGTAGACCTCGACACCGGACCCGATGAACAGGTCGGCGCGCTGCTCGAGGTTGAACATCCCGTACGCGTTGGACGTCCCCGGCCGGTCCGACACGATGACGCCGTTCGTTCGGTGCGTGACCTCGCCCGCCCACGGCCCGTAGCCCTCGCCGATCTGATGCAGGAGGGCCGTGCCGCGGGTATCGGTCAGGAGCTGGCCTCGATAGCCGATCAGGCCCCGCACCGGCAGGACATATTCCAGCCGCACCCGGCCGTCGGCGTCGGTCGAGATCTGCTCGAGC
>JAXDKX010000307.1:0-3923 GCA_034666905.1 Chloroflexota bacterium
TCGGGCGCGGCCAGCGCGAGCTGATCATCGGCGACCGGCAGACCGGCAAGACGGCGATCTGCCTCGACACGATCATCAACCAGAAGGGCAAGGGCCTCGTCTGCATCTATGTGGCCATCGGCCAGAAGCTGTCGACCGTCGCCAACACCGTGGCCATCCTCGAGCAGCACGGCGCGATGGAGCACACGATCGTGGTCGTGGCCGGTGCCGAGGATCCCGCTCCGCTCCAGTACCTCGCGCCGTACTCGGGCGTGGCGATGGGCGAAGAGGTGATGGAGAACGGCGTCGAGGTGCCGGGCCAGGGCCTGGTCAAGGACGCGCTGCTGGTCTATGACGACCTCAGCAAGCACGCCTGGGCCTACCGCGAGATGTCCCTCCTGCTGCGCCGGCCGCCCGGTCGCGAGGCCTATCCGGGCGATGTCTTCTACCTCCACAGCCGGCTGCTGGAACGGGCCGCCCGGATGAGCGAGGAGCAGGGCGGCGGATCGCTGACCGCGCTGCCGATCATCGAGACCCAGGCCGGCGACGTCTCCGCCTACATCCCGACCAACGTGATCTCGATCACGGACGGCCAGATCTTCCTCGAGACCGACCTGTTCAATGCCGGCCAGCGGCCGGCGCTGAACATCGGCATCTCGGTCTCGCGCGTCGGCTCCGCGGCCCAGACCAAGGCCATGAAGAAGGTCGCCGGCCCGCTCAAGCTGGACCTCGCCCAGTACCGTGCCCTCGCCGCGTTCGCGCAGTTCGCGTCGGACCTCGACAAGGCCACCCGGGACCAGCTGACACGTGGCGAGAAGCTGTCGGAGATCGTCAAGCAGCCGCAATACCAGCCGCTCGGCGTCGAGAAGCAGGTCGCGATCCTGTATGTCGCGACGACCGGCAAGCTCGACGACGTTCCGACCCCGCGCGTCCGCGACTTCGAGAGCCAGTTCTACCGCTACCTGGAAACCGAGAAGCCGGACATCCTGACCGAGCTCGCCGAGAACAAGGGCCTCTCCGACGAGCTGGCCAAGTCCCTCGACGAAGCCGTCGACGCCTTCCGCGAAACCTTCCTGGCGTGACGATGAACGAACCGAGAATCGGCCGCGCTGGCGGTCGAGGGCAAGGCGGAGCCGAGCACGTGAGCGAGCGCACCCCAAGGTGCGTGAGCGAGCGCGCACAGGCGACAACGCCGCCATCGGCCGATCAGAGCGGCCGCTAGGTCCACGCGATGGCATCCCAGCGCGACATCCGTCGCAGGATCGGCTCCGTCAAGAACATCAAGCAGATCACACGAGCGATGCAGTTCGTCGCCGCGTCCAAGCTGAAGCGGGCCCAGGACGCGACGCTGGCCGCGCGGCCGTACAGTGAGAAGCTCGACGAGGTGCTGTCCGACCTGGCGGCCGTGCTGACCGGTGAGGACCACCCGTTGCTGGCCCAGCGCGAGGGTGGCAAGCGCCTGATCGTGCTGATCACCACGGACCGGCCGCTGTCGGGGCCGCTCAACACCAACATCGTCAGGTTCGTGGCCCGTGACATCGTGGACCACCCCGGCGACCTGGCGGTGATCACGGTCGGGCGCAAGGGCCGCGACGCGATGCGCCGGACCGGCGTCCCGCTCGAGGCGCATTTCGCGACCTTCGGCGACCGCCCGACGTTCGCCGACGTGTTGCCACTGGCCAGGCTCGTGACCGACGACTTCCTCGCCGGCACCTACGGCCGCGTGGACATCGTCTACAGCCTCTTCGTCTCCACCCTGGTCCAGCGGCCCACGCTGCTGACGATCCTGCCGATCCAGCCGACCGAGGACACGGAGGGGATCCCCGGCAACCAGTTCATCTTCGAACCAAGCGCATCCGCGGTCCTCGAGCAGCTGCTCCCGCGCTACGTCGCGACGCGGATGTTCCAGGCCGTGCTGGAGGCCAAGGCCAGCGAGGAATCCAGCCGGATGGTCGCGATGAAGAATGCGACGGAGAATGCCGAAGAGCTCATCGAGGACCTGACCCTCTCCTACAACAAGGTTCGCCAGGCGAACATCACCCGCGAGATGATCGAGATCGCGTCCGGCGCGAACGCTCGCTGACCGCACAGGACGCAGGAGGCTAGACCGAACCATGGCGACTGCCACGAAGACCGCTGCCAAGACCCCGACGACCGCGACCGGGCGGGTCATCCAGATCACCGGGCCCGTCGTGGACATCGAGTTCCCGGCCGGCCAGCTGCCCGCGATCTACAACGCCGTCGAGATCCAGCGCAAGGGACAGGAACCGCTGGTCTGCGAGGTCCAGCAGCACCTCGGCAACAACTGGGTTCGCGCCGTGGCCATGACCACGACCGACGGGCTGGCCCGAGGCGTGGAGGCGGTCGATACCGGCGCGGCCATCACCGTCCCGGTCGGCGATTCGACGCTGGGCCGCGTGTTCGACGTCCTCGGCCATCCGATCGACGGCAAGGGCCCGGTCAAGGCGGAGGTCCACCTGCCGATCCACCGCAGCGCCCCCGCGTTCGACCAGCAGTCCACCGAGGTCGAGGTCTTCGAGACCGGGCTCAAGGTGATCGACCTGATCTGCCCGTTCAAGAAGGGCGGCAAGATCGGGATCTTCGGTGGCGCGGGCGTCGGCAAGACGGTCATCATCCAGGAGCTGATCCGCAACGTCGCCCAGGAGCATGCCGGCGTCTCCGTGTTCGCCGGTGTCGGCGAGCGAAGCCGCGAGGGCAACGACCTGATCAAGGAGATGACCGAATCCGGGGTCATCGCCAAGACCGCCTTCGTCTTCGGCCAGATGAACGAGCCGCCCGGTGCCCGGCAGCGGGTCGGCCTCACCGGCCTGACCATGGCCGAATACTTCCGCGACCAGGAGGGCCGGGACGTCCTCCTGTTCATCGACAACATCTTCCGCTTCACCCAGGCGGGCTCGGAGGTCTCCGCGCTCCTCGGCCGGATGCCGTCGGCCGTCGGCTACCAGCCGAACCTGGCCACCGAGATGGCCGGACTCCAGGAGCGGATCACGTCCACGCGGGACGGATCGATCACTTCGCTGCAGGCGGTCTTCGTGCCGGCCGACGATTACACCGATCATGCCCCGGCGACCACCTTCGCCCACCTGCAATAAAACATCCGCATCGAGCGCAACATCTCCGAGCTCGGGATCTATCCCGCGGTCGACCCGCTGACCTCCACCTCGCGCGTCCTCGACCCCAACATCGTCGGCCAGGATCATTACGACGTGGCCCGCGAGACCCAGCGGGTCCTGCAGCGCTATCGCGACCTCCAGGACATCATCGCCATCCTGGGCATCGACGAGCTGTCCGAGGAGGACAAGTCGACGGTCGCCCGGGCGCGCCGCCTGCAGCGGTTCATGAGCCAGCCGTTCTTTGTCGCCGAGGTCTTCACCGGTCGATCCGGCAAGTACGTCAACATCAAGGACACCGTCGCGTCCTTCAAGGAGATCCTCGAGGGCAAGACGGATACCCTTCCCGAGCAGGCCTTCTTCCTGGCCGGGACGCTCGACGACGTCCGGGAGAACGCCGCCAAGCTGGCGGGCTGAGTCATGCCCCTCCTCCTCGAGATCGTCACACCCGAGCGGCTTGCCTACTCGGACACGGTCGACGCCGTGAACCTGCCGGGGATCGAGGGTGAGCTCGGGGTGCTCCCGCACCACGCGCCTCTCGTCTCGATGCTCGGGGTCGGGGAGCTGCGGATCCGCAAGGGCGGGACCGAGGAGTCGTTCGCGATCGCGGGCGGTTTCCTCCAGGTCCGGCCGGACCGCGTGGTCGTGATGGCCGAGACGGCCGATATGGCCAGCGAGATCGACCTCGAGAAGGCGCAGGAGGCACGGCGCGAGGCGGAACGGACGCTCGAGGGCGCCCCGACCGACGCCGTCGACCTGGCCGCCGCGCGCGCCCAGCTCCAGCAGGCGCTCCTCCGGATCCGCGTGGCGGAG
>JAXDKX010000308.1:0-4753 GCA_034666905.1 Chloroflexota bacterium
CAGCCGCGCTCACGGCCGGACTTGCGATAGTCCCCAGAGACCGTTCCCTTGACGCGAAAGGAGCGGGTCATGTCCTATGTCGTGGACTTCAGCAACGTCTCGACGGCGGGCCTGGAGTCGTCACCAGTGGCGCCCGCGCTCGCCGGTCTGTGGGCGAACGAGGCTCGCTACTTCAAGAACAAGTACGACCACGACTTCACGGTGGAACCGGCGAGCAATGCCAAGGAGACCGTCGACCGGGTGCACCTGTCGATCAACGTGATGTACACCATCGACGACGCTTCGAAGCGCGCGGTCGGGTTCAAGCTCTCCGACGGGATGGAGATCCCGGCCGAACTCGCCTCGCGGTTCAAGTTCGCACGCCAGAAGTCGAAGCTGGCTGGAACCATCCGCGGTTCGTTCTTCGTGATCAAGGGTGAGTACTAATCGCATCAGCGGCGCCCGCAGGGCGGGCCTTCGTTGGCGGCAACCAGAAGGCCGGGCCGCGAGAGTCCGGCGTGGACAGCGAACCAGGCGGGTTCGCGAGGGTCGGTCGGAAGACGTCAGGGTGGGCCCCCGTTGGCCGGGCGAGGCTGGACGGCCATGGAGTATCGGGATCGCGACGACGGGACCGGAGCGGGGGCCGAGGGTGAGGTTACCGCGCGTCCGCGACGGCCGACGCCGTTGGCGTCAGCCGTCGCCCGAACCGATCAGCCTAAGGTTGCTTCACCAGGGGCTGTCGAACGTGTGGCAGATGTAGTAATCCCATCCGAACCGCGGGAAAAGCCAGCTGTACTCGAAGCTCGGTGGGTCGGTCGGACACGGCTGGCCGTGGAACAGGTCTCCTCGAATCATCCGCTCCGTCCCGAGCAGCGCTGCGTCGGTCGCGTTGAGGTCGGTCGTCGCGAAGGCCAGGAACATCCCTGTCGCCGCCTCGCCCGAGATGATCCCAGCCAGTTGGCCAGGTGGCGCGCAATGAATGTAGGGATTGAAGTCGGGGGGCGGCTGGAAGCAGTCCCAGCCGGCTCGCTGTAGTTGTGCGGGGCTCAGGCCCTGCGCTGAGACGGTCGAGACGGGCAGCGCCGCCAGAAGGCCCAGCAGGCCGGCGATCAATACGCGTCGCATCAGTGGTTCCATCCTTCCATCCAAGGGCGGGCTAGGGGCAGGTCACCCGCGGGTTGTAGGGCGCGAACAGGTCGGTCGGGTTCGGATCCCAGATCCAGGCGTGCAGGCTGTAGAAGGCCGGCAGGCCGTAGCGGTTGCCCGCGGCGGTCTCGTTGAACGGCTCACCGAAGAGCGAGGGCGGTGCCGCGTGCGTCGCGTCCCAGTTGGCCTTGATCGCCAGGTACTCGAGGGCCACCAGGCGACTGGTGCCATCCGGACCCGGCGCGTAGACCAGGAGCTCGGGCGTCGAGGCGTCGACCGCCGCCGGAGCCTGGGGATCGAACACGTCGGGCGCCAGGCTCGGGTTGAGGTAGTGGACGCCCATCCCGCCAGCGCCCGCCTTGGCGATGCAGGTGATGCCCTGCAGGTCGGCGACGAGGCCGACGTAGCCGGCCGCCTGCGCGGCAGCGAAGTCGTGGAAGCTGGCGGTCGCGATCCGCGCCGCGGCCACGTCCGACTGCCCCTCGGACCGGGCCGCCACGGGGATGGCGAGGATCGTCAGGGCCAGGATCGCCAGGCCCATGAACAGTGGCCAGGGCCGTGCTGGCCGGCGGGTGATGGTGTCGTTCATGTCATACCTCCGCGCTCGTGGCGTCGCCATCCATGACGAGGCCTACGGGGAGGTTCGCTGCGAAACCGGCACTCCGCATCGGACGAGCGGCCCAACTTGGGTCGGCCGATGCCCTATATTGACGCGCCAGTCTCGCTGATGGCGGCGGCCACTTCGGCGCGGCGGCGGACAGTAAGCTTGGCGAGCACTGCCGAGACGTGGTGACCGACGGTCTTCGGCGACACCACGAGTCGGTCGGCGATCTCGGCGTTGGAGAGGCCCAGCGCGAGGAGCCGGGCGATCTCCCACTCCCGCTCGGTGAGGCCGCGCGGGTTTGATCGAGTCGTCGGTCGCGGGCCGCGCGGGACCGGGCTCCCGAGCTCGCGAAGTCGAAGCGCGACCTTGTGCGCCACCGCCATCGCGCCGAGCCGGGTCAGCTCCTCATGGGCCCGCTGGACATCGGCCGCGTCGGACGAGCCGGCCAGGCTGAGCGCTGCCTCGTACGGCACCGAGAGCTGCCTCCACACCGCCGCCGCCTCACGAGCCCGGCCGGCGACCTCGAGGAGATGGGCTTCCTCGGCGCGCTCATCGAGCTCGGAAAGCGCACCCGCGCGCCACAGCCACAGCCCGAGCTCGCCGATCGCCGCGCGACTCCCCTCGCGACAGGCGGCGGAGTAGGCGGTACGCAGCCTGGGCACGATTGGCTCCAGATCGCCCGCTATCCATGCCGCCTCGGCTTCGGCCACCAAGAGCCCCCGCTCTACCGGCGCTGCCACCGATTCGAGGCCCCCGACGAAGTTCCGAAGCTCCTCGAGGCGCACCTGCCAGCCGGGTTCGCCCCGTCGGAAGGCGATCCGGGCCAGCACCGTCAGGGCCGTGATCCGTTCCGCCGAGCGCCTCCTCGGGCCTGTCAGCGCCGCGTGCCCACGCGCAACCGCCGCATCCCAGTCCCCGAGGACGAATTCGATCTCGGCCATCGGGCTGTCTATTCCGTATAGATCGATCTCAGACCCCCACAGCCCCTGGAAGTACTCCTTTAGCTGTTGGCGGTACTCACGTGCGAGTTTGTAGCGCCGCCAAACGAAGGCAGACTGGCCGAGGCTCCAAAGGGCCCGATCGACGAGATGCGGGAGGTGCAACTCCCGACAAATTCGCGCCGACTCGCCGAGATCCGCCCAGCCGCGCTCGTCACCCAGGTCCAGCTCGATCGACCCGATCGTCGCCAACGCGACGGCGGTGACCTCGGCGTCCTCGATGCGGCGGGCAATCTCGAGCGCGCGCTCGCTGGTCGCGCGGCCCTCGCGGTTTTGGCCGTTCTGCATCTCCAGGCGGCCGAGCGCGGCGTACGCCATCGCCAGCTCGCGACGGTCGCCCATCGGTTCGGCGAGTGCGATGGCTTCTCGGGCTGCGCTCCAGGCCTCTGGCCCGTGGTCGGCCCGCCAGGCCACCTCCACGAGGAACGGCAGACCAGCCGCCGTGGCGAGATCGTTGCCAGCCCTTCTTCTCAACGCAGCCGCCTCGGCGGCGGCCTGATACGCCTCGGGATTGTTAATGTTGAGGGACAGGGCCTGCGAAAGCGGCTCGAGAAGCACGGCCCGCGCGTCGGGCGCGAGGCCGTCGGCGAAGCGAAGTGCGCGCTCGAACTGCGCGATCGCCTCGCGGTGCGAGCCCGCGGCAAACGCTCGATGCCCTGCCGCTGCGGCATGACGCAGAACCGCGTCCCGCTGCGCAGCGCCCTCAGCGTGGTATGCGAGGCGCGCCGCGTCGCCCACACCGGCCTGCTCCAAGGCCGCGAGCGCGCGCCGGTGCAGGGCAATGCCGTGGATGACCGGCACGTCCTCCAGCACCACCATCCGTGTCAGCTCGTGGGCGAAGGCGATCCCGTCCGCCTTGGTCAGCAGGCCAATGCGCAGGCAGTCGTCGATCCCGAGGATGTCCTCCCCGGCGACGGCTGCCAGCAGCCACGGCTCAACTCGGACGCCCAGGATTGCGGCGACCTGAAGGGCTCGGCGTCCGCGCTCGTCGAGCTGGGCGACCCTCGCCCGGACGGCGTCCCGCACCGAGATGGGGATGCGCGAATGCCCGGCGTCAAGGACCTCATGGACGTAGAACGGATTGCCGGCGGTGATCCGGTGGAGATCCCGGGCATCGACCCCGGTATCGATCGCGAGGCGCTCGACACCGGCGCGGCTGAGCGGTTCGAGCGGCAACTGTCGAAGGATCGGCAGCGAGGCCACGCCACCGAGGATCCGGTCGACGCTCGGTGCCCCCTCTCCATCTCGATGGGTGATGAGCAGCAGGACCGGAAGCGACTCGATCCGTCTGGCGAGGAAGGCGAGAAGATCGAGGGTGGCCTGGTCGGCCCAGTGGACGTCTTCGATGACCAGGACCCGCAGCGGCCCGGTAGCCATCCATTTCAGCAGCCACCGACCGACCTCGCCTGCTGAGGCGTTCCCGTCGAGAAGGCCGCGAAATTCCGGCCCGAGGGCGTCCGCCATGTCCTCGAACGGACCGTATGGCTGCGGTGTCGTGACACCGTCGCAGAGGCCCCACAAGACGTCGACGTCGGACGGGAGGTCTTCGACGAAGGCCTTCAGGAGTGCCGTCTTGCCGATGCCCGCCTCGCCCCGGATGAGGACGATCCGGCCCGTGCCCGTGGCCTCCTCATCGAGGGAGCGTCTGAGCGTCGCCAGCGGCTCGTCGCGCTCGACCAGCTGGCGGCTGCGATGCCCTGTGGGAGCACGACGGGCGAGTGCCATGCGGGCACGATAACCGCAAGGTCAACGGTGCCACGTCAGAAGCCCTCAACCACCTGATGGATCGAGTCCGCCACGAGCCCGTGTGCCTCGCGGTGGACGCGAATGGCGGCCTCCGCATCCGGCGCGTCGACCAGGCAGAAGATCCTTCCCGCCCCCTCGTCAACCCAGTAGCGGAGATAGCGGACGCCGTACCGATCCTGGGTCTGGAGATCGGCCAGGTGCGCCTGGGCGACGTCGCTCGCCTTGACCCCGCCGTCGATCGCGTGACTATCCATGAAGAGCGCCATCAGCGTGCCTCCTT
>JAXDKX010000309.1:0-6746 GCA_034666905.1 Chloroflexota bacterium
CGAAGCCGAATGTCGATCCGAGCAAGGCCAGCAGCGGGTTCGTCGATGTCGGCGTCGAACCATCAGATGGTGAATCGCCCGAGGGTGTCGATCCGTCGGGACTCGTGCCGCCTGCCACGGTGGAGACCGGGATGCGGTTTGAGCGGGACGCGGCCGGGTCGGCGATCCACGGCGGCGCGCCGGCCGGTGGCAGACCGGGCGTTGACGTCGTCGAAGCCGGCGCAGGGCCAGGGGTCGGGGTCGTGGTCGGGCTCGGGTTCGGGGTGGGCGTCGCGTTCGGGGCGGGCGTCGCGTTCGGGCTTGGCGCCGCGTTCGGGCTGGGCGTGGGGCTCGGCGTGGGGCGTGGGGTCGGCGTGGGCGTCGCGTTCGGGGTCGGCGTGGGGCGTGGGGTCGGCGTGGGCGTCGATTTCGGGGTTGGGCTGACGGTTGGCTGTGGCGTCGGGGTCGGAACCGGGGTCGGCGTGGGGGCCGGGGTCGGCACGGGCGTCGGAGCCGGCGTCGGGGTTGGCGTGGGTGCGGGTCCCGACGAGATCTCGACCGTTCCCGCCGGGAGTGCCGAGGTGAAGTGGTCGCGACCTGATGACTGGAAGAGGACCGGATTCGAACCGGCCGGGAGTGTCCCCGACCATTGGTACTGGGTGCCGTCTCGCCACGAGCCGCCCGGGAGCGGGGACATGGTGAGTGCGGGCCCATTGCCGAAGCTGACCGAGACGGAATCGGCCGCGGTTCCGTCGTTGCTTCGATACCAGACCGTGGCCACGATGACCGTCGTCGGAGTGCCGCTCCGGGGAGAGACGTCCGGATTGGTCAACCGATTCGGGCCGCTCGTGGCGGCAGCCGGAGCCGCGATCGTGAGCAGCAGGATCGCCGTCGCGGCCATGGCCGCAGCCCACGACCAGGGGCCGCGAGTTTCGCTGCGACGTTTCCTACCGAGCACTTGGCACAAGCCTCCTCGTCCGGGACCCGATCCCGGTGTGCTCGGAGGATGCCCCGACCCCTGGGGCCGGGCAATGGTACGGGGGTCCCGGTCGGGTCAAGCTCTCCGACGCCGGACGTCCCATCGCGCAAAGTGGTGCGGGCTGCCACCGTCGTGGGAGGGTCCGGTGCGGTATGGGTGGGCCGATGGGCCGACCGGCGGAGGGCCGACAGCCGGATGGTTCATTGGCCGCCGACCGCCATGGGTCCATCGTGTCGTCGATGGCACTCATCAGTCCGCACCGCCGGGGTCCCCGGCTTGGCATGCTCGTCGGAGGGTCCCTTCTCGGTCCCCTCCTGACGGCAGCCGGGCTGGGGGCTGCCTATCTCGCGCTGGCCACGCCGGTCACCTCGAGGCTCTCCGGAAGCACGTTCCCGGGTTCAGGGCCGGGACCCGCGCAGGTCGGCATCGGGATCTGGGCATTGCTGCTGATCGCGGGCGCTGCCCTGCTCCTCGCCGGGACGAGCCGCCTCGCGGTGACCCTCGCGAGGTTCAAGGCCGGCGATGGACGGCATGGGCCGGGCGCCCGGGCGCTGGCGTCGATGGCCGATGAGGTCCTCCTCGTGGCCGACGTCGTCCCGAATGAGGGTCGGCCGATCCCGGAGCTCGCGATCGGACCGTTCGGCGCGGCTGTCATCCATGCGTTGCCACCGGCCCGAGAGCTCCGGATAGTGGGCACCTCGTGGGAGCGGCGAGTCCGCGACGGCTGGGTGCCGACGGAGAGCCCGCTCGACGTGGCGATCCGGGACGCCGAGCGCGTGCGACGCTGGATCTCCATGGCCGATCTCGACTTCGTGGTCCGCGTGTATGCCGCGCTGATCGTCACGGACCAGGCGCTGCCACGTTCCCCGGCATGCGCGGTCGTCACGTCGGATCAGCTGACCGGCTGGGTCGCGGCGCTGCCCCGGCAGCGCAGCCTCACCACGGCGCGGCGACTTCGAGTGCGCGCATTGGCGGCGATCTCCGCATCGTCGGCGTCCCCGCAATCGGCCGCCGGTGGTTGGTAGGGGAGCCAGGACTCGAACCTGGAACCAGCGGGATATAAGCCCGCCGCTCTAACCGATTGAGCTACTCCCCCGCCGAGCGCGGCACGCCCGGGATGCTACACCCGGCCGGGAGTGGCCTCGATCAGTCGTCGCCAAGCAGGCGCCCCGCAATCGTGCGGATGTTGAACATGCGAGGCCGCAGCCACCTCGAAATGGACGCCCCCGGCTCGTCGCCTCGACGAGCCGATCCGCCGACCTCGTAGGCGCGAGCGCGGAGATGCGTCGCCGATTCCCGTTCCTCGGCCGTCTGGTCGGCCTCGAGCGGGAGCTGGTCGGGATCGAACGGGCGGGGGACAGGCCGGGCTGCGACGGGTGGTCGGGCATAAGCCGGCGCGCCGTACAACTTGGGCAGCGCGACGTGCGGTTCGTCGGTGGACACGCGCGGACCTCGAGAGACCTTGGCGGCGTGGAGCCGGATACCCGGGCGCGCCGTGATTGTTGCCGGGCGAGCGTACCTCGATCGGGCCCGAAAGGGGAGTATCAATTTCGCGACGGAATCAGCTGTCAGCCGAGGAGTGGTCGAAGGACCTGGACCGCCGCGACCATGACCAGGTAGGCAATCGGCACCGCGGCAAACAGGCCGAGCGCCGCGCTCCATCCGCTTCGTCGAACGGTCGTCCCGGCCCCGGTGGGTTGCGGAACGACGAGATAGGTCAGCAAGCTGCCGCTGACCAGCACCACGACCACGTACGCGGCGATCGCCAGCACCCGGAGGTCGCCGCCCGGCAGTGACGCGCCGCGACTCAGTGCGACGTCATAGGCGAGGTACGCGATCGCGAGCACGGTCGCGACCGACAGGCTCGCCAGCACCGCACGCACGACCGGGCGGGGTGCATGGCGGAATTGCCGCCAACGCACCTCTGCCCACGATCGCTGCCGGATCGTACGCGGGCGATCGCCCGGGGTCGTCACGACTGGCCCAGGATCGCGAGGCCGCGGCGCGGCGGAACGGTCTCCGGGGTGTGGGCCGCCAGCAACTCGACGGCGCCGGCCAGGCGCTCGAGCTCGTCCTCGGACGTAAAGAACCCGACGCTGAGTCGAAGGGCGTCGAGGCTGGGAATCGTCCGGGCGATCGCGAAGACCCGCGCGCCGAGCTCGTCGAGCGCCGCCTCAGCGGGCCAGCCGGCGATCCGGAAGGTCACGAGCGTTCCCATTCGGTCGACTGGCGTCAGGACACGCACCCCGTCGATCGCCGCCAGGCGCTGCGCGGCGGCCCTGGCCATCTCGGGTCCGCGGCGAAGGACGTAGTCGAGGCCCACGAACATCGAAAGCCAGCCGATCGAGCGGGCCATCCCGACGACGGACGGACGGTGGTAGCCGGACGATTCGAACCGGCGGGCATCGCGCCACCAGGGTGCCTCGCCGTCGCCGGCGACGGGTTCGAAGCTGAACCAGCCGCCGAGGGCGGGGACCGTTCGCTCGATCAGCGAGGGGTTCACGGCGAGGGCGCCCATCCCTTCCGGCCCGAGCAGCCATTTCTGGGCGGGCAGGGCGTAGAAGTCCGCGCCGAGCTCGTCGAACCGGAACGGGATGGCACCGGCAGCCTGGGCGCCATCGACGATGACCATTGCCCCGCGGGCATGCGCCATGTCCGCGATCGCCGCGACCGGGAGGACCGCGCCGGTCGTCCACGCCACGTGGGACACGGAGACCAGCCGCGTGTTCGGTGCGATCGCCGCGTCGAAGGCCGCCAGCGTGCGGGCGTCGTCGCCGTCGGCCCCGGCATCGACGACCTGGATCTCGGCCATGCCGCGATCCCGTAGCGCGTGGAGCGGGCCGAGGCCGCCAAGGTGTTCGTGACGCGTCGTCACCACGCGCCCACCGCCGCGCCAGTCGACGGCGAGCGTCGCGGCGTTCATCGAATCGGTCGTCGAATGGCTCAGCGCAACCGCGGAGACGTCCGTGCCGAGGACCGCCGCCACCCCGGCCCGCGCCTCGCTCATGCGGGCCAGGAGCTCGTCGAATGCATCGGGGTGGGCACGCCCGATGTCGCGCTCCCAGGTCGCCATCTCGGCCATCGCGGCCGCCGTCTCGGCCGGCAACGGTCCGACCGATCCGGTGTTCAGGTAGATGCCGGCGGAGAGGGCCGGAAGCGCCGCTCGGACCGCCACGAGCTTCTCGGGGTCGGGCAGGAACGGGGCGACCACGGCCGTATGATACCGGCGATGAATGGCCTGGCCCGCCCGGAGATCCTGGCGACCACGGAGTGGCTCGCCGAGCAGCTCGGGCGACCGGGACTGCGCGTCCTCGATGTCCGCTGGCGGCCCGATGGCAGTGCTGCCGCGGCGCACGCCGTAGGCCACATTCCCGGCGCGGTCGCGATCGACTGGCGAGTGGACCTGACCGATGACGTCACTGACGGCGAGTCGTTCGTGCTCGCCAGTCCGGACCGGATGGCTGCGGTGGCCGAGCGCGCGGGCATCTCCGACGGGACGACCGTCGTGATCTACGACGATTCCCAGGCGGTCTTCGCCGCACGGACGTGGTGGAGCCTGCGTGCCTACGGACTCGAGTCGGTCCGGATCCTCGATGGCGGCTATCCGGCCTGGGTCGGCGAGGGCCGGCCGATCTCGAACGCGGAGGCGGTGCCGGCGCCTGCCGGGTTCACGGTCCGCGGCCCCAACCGGACGCGCCTGACCACGGCCGACGTCCGCGGCCTGCTGGGTGCCCCGGACGTGACCTTGCTGGATGCCCGGGCGCCGTCGGAGTACCGCGGTTTCGAAGGCAATACCAAGCGGCTGGGCCACATCCCCGGCGCGCTGAACGTGCCCGTCGGCGCCACCAGCCTCCCCGGCAGCCAGCACCTGCGCGACGGCGACCAGCTGCGGGCACTCCTGCACGCGGGGAACGTGACGCGTGGCCGCCGGATGGTCTGCTACGACGGGTCCGGGGTCGCGGCGGCCAAGCTGGCCTTCGTGTTGACCCTGCTCGGCCACGAGGACGTCGCGGTGTACGACGGAGGCTGGGCGGAGTGGGGCAACAAGCTCGATCTGCCGGTGGATCGCTGACGGACCGTGGTGGTCAGGCCGGGCGATCGGCCTCCGGCCAGGCGGGATCCGATGAAGACGAGCCCGGGGCGGCGTCGGGAGCGCCCGAGCGATCGAGCCCGGCCCACGGATCGATCTCGCGGTGCGGCGCGAGGATCTGGGCCCGGTTGTGGTTGACGGCAACGATCAGGGCGGTCTGGCGCATCTCGCCGACGCGATCCGCCCAGTAGGTCGCCTCGGTGACCGGGATGAACCGTCCTACCAGGTCCTGGAGTGCCTCGTGGAGGTCCCGGCCGGGCAGCAGGTGGATGTGGCCCGTCACCGTAAACGGCGGGATCGAGATGAGCGCCCGCTCCGAGACCTTCGGGATACGGAGCTCCGGGGTCGCGTCGACGGCCTCGTCGGCGACACCGAACAGGACCGCGCCGAGATTCACCTGCGCGTAGTCCGCCTTGATCGCCTGGCCCGTCGAGCCGAATTCCTCGAACGTGGCGTCGGTCAGGACGACGAACTCGTGCTCGGCCGAATTGAGCATGTCGGTGATCCGGCGGTGCCGGGTCTGCATCGCCCCACGCACCACGAAGGCATCCGTGACCAGGGTGATGACAGTGGCTCGCGTGTCGCCCCCGATGCCAGCTAACACCGCCCCAGCATACCCGGCCGACATGCCGTCGCGCGCCGAAGATGACTCAATCGCCAGTGTCCGGCGAGGATCTGGCGCCTGCGGTCACCAGGTGCTCGGCCCCGTGCTGGAGTCCCTCGTAGAGTGCCGTGACGGTCTCCACCGTATCGATCTCGTCGGGCGTCTTGTCCGGACGGAGCCGGACGATCCTCGGGAACCGGAGCGAGAAGCCCGACCCATGCCGACGCGACCGGACGATCACGTCGAACGCGATCTCGACGACGACGCTCGGCTCGACCTGGCGGTAGCGCCCGAACGTGGCGATCGTGTGCGCCTCGAACCACCGGGTCATCTCGGCGATCTCCACGTCGGTCAGGCCGCTGTACGCCTTCCCGATGTTGACCAGGCGGCCGGTGGCGGTGTCACGAACGGCGAAGGTGTAGTCGCTGAGGACGCCGTGGCGCTTGCCGTGGCCGACCTCGACGCCGACGACTACGCAATCGATCGTGGCCAGCGCCTTCTTCATCTTGAGCCAGCCCAGCCCGCGACGGCCGGGAAGGTAGAGGCTGTCCGGGTCCTTGACCATCAGCCCCTCGTTGCGCCTCGCGCGAGCTTCGAGGAATGCAGCCTCGAGCGCGTCGGCGTCGCGAGCCACGCTCAGATACGAGCGCGCGAACCGGCCGCCGCCGTCGGCCAGCGGCAGATCCAGGGCGTCGAGCCGGGCGCGTCGGTCGCGCAGCGGCTCCTTGAGGAGGGGCTCCACCGGCAATCCGTCGCCGGGCCCCAATCCGAGGGCATCGAACGCGACGTAGATGACCGGGACGGCCGCCCGGATGGCCTCCGACGGAGCCTTGCGCCCGAGCCGGCCCTGGAGCGCGATGAATGGCAGCACCACGCCGTCGCGCCAGCCGAGGATCTCGCCGTCCAGGATTCCGTCCCACGGAAGGCTCGCGGCCGCCTCGACGATCTCGGGATAGCCCGAGCTGACGTCGTTGAGGTCGCGCGAGTAGAGCCGCACGTCGCCGCCGACCTTGTGGAGCTGGGCACGGATCCCGTCGTACTTGTCCTCGACCCAGACCTCGGTGCCAAGCCGGGCGATGATCTCGTCGGCGTCC
>JAXDKX010000310.1:0-2943 GCA_034666905.1 Chloroflexota bacterium
CTGGTGGCTGAACCACTGGTCGAGCAGGAGGATGTCCGGCGGGCCTTCCCCAAGCACCTGGTAGGCCAGGTGGAGCCCGCCGAGTCGAGCGTATTGGGTCTCCGGGATCATGGCGCTTGCCGGGCGCGATGCCCGCGGCCCACGGTCATCGGCGACCGGCGGTCACTGCTGGTAGCCCTCGACGACGTCGGCCGGCCGCTCCTCGGCCTCATCGGGATCGAGACCGGCCGCCTGGCGGGCCTGGCGCTGATGGAGGAGGTCGTACGTCCGATCGAGGTCGACCTTGATCTCCTCGAGCCGGGCCATCTCGGCCGCGTCCAGTCCCCCATCGCGCGCGGCGGCCGCGTACAGCGCCTCCTCCTCGTGCGAGAGGTCGTTGATGTGCTTGACGATGTCGATCTCGCTCAATCGATCGCTCCTGCGTGGTGGGTCTGGGTCCTGGGCTCGTTGTGAGGCGTCGAGCCTACCCCGTCAGGCAACTCGGCACGCCCAGAAGAAGTAGATCGGGATGTCGGCCGCCGCATGGATCGCGATCAGGAGGGTCAGCGAGCCCGTCCGCCGGGCGATGACCCCGGCGATGAAGCCGACGAGGATCATCGACGCCGCCACTGGGGCGACCGGTCCCACGAAGTCCGCGCCGCTGTGGGCCAGCCCGAACACGATCGCCTGGGCGAGGTTCGCTCCGATCACCCCGAGCGCCGGCACAAGCCACTGCCGCATCGCGCCCCGATAGGCGAGCTCCTCGACGAGCGCGTTCGACGCCGCGAACAGGAGCGCCGGCGCGAGCGCTGCCGGCTGCGATAGGTTCAGCGCGAAGGTCCCGAAGAACGATTCACCGAGGAGGCTGCTCCCGAGCAGCGATCCGGCGAGCAGCGCGAGCGGGGCCACCACGAACAGTCCGACGACCGCGAGAATCGCGACGCGCCTCGAGCCAAGCCTGAGGCCGATGTCGGCGGCGCTGGCGCCGCGGTCGCGCAGCACGAGCGCGAGGACGGCCAGCCCGACGAGCGCCTCGATGAAGCGCCAGACCGCGGGCGGGGCGAAGAGATCGGCGCACTGCGCCCCGGTCGGGTCGGCCAGGGGCTGCGTGAAGGTCCCCCAGGACAGGATCGCCGCCACGGGCACCACGGCGGCCAGGACGTTCGCGGGCCGGCCGCTCCGTCGCGCCGCCACGAAGGCGATCGCGAGGCCGAGCGCCAGCAGGGGCCGGAGCGGATGGACGAACGCGGCGATCCCGAGGGCGCCGACGATCAGGATGGCCGCGAGGCGAGAATCGAGGGTCAGGCGGTTCGGCACGAGGGCGGTCTCCGCGCGGTGCCGGGCACAACGAAACGCCCGAAGGAACCGCATCCCCTCTGAGCGCCCCATCCGCCCCGATGCAAGCACCGGATTGGACTGTCGATGCAAGCACCGACTGGTTCGCTACTGGAAGTTCAGGGCCCCTTCGGGCAAGACCTACAGTACGGGCCGGTCAAGGCCGGCGATACGGGCTTATCCACGAGTTTCGGAGTTCCGGATGGCAATTCACGATCGCCATCCACAGCCGGTCCACGAACCTCGTCCGACGGCTGGCAGGAGTCCCCCATCGCCGCCTGCGTACTGATCGCGATCATCCATCCGGAGAACATCGCTTCCCAGCGGGTGGCCGAGCACATCGGGCTCACACTCGACAAGGAGGTCGACCGCCACAGCGGGCGGAAGCGGATCTACGCCGGCCGCATCTCGTAAGGCCCGCGGCGGGCGCGACTTGCCCCGGGAATCGAAATGCCCAGAGGAACGCTCGCTTCCTTTCTGACCCATCTGCCCCCATGCAAGCACGGGAGCCGACTTGCCGATGCAAGCACCGGCGGGATCAGCAGGTTTTCGAGGCCCCTCTGGACAAGACGAAGAATACGGTGGAACCGGACCCCACCGGAAGGGACTTATCCACGAGTTTCCGAGTTGTGCATGCCAATTTCACGCTGCCGTCCACAGCCCGTCCACGAGGTCTGTCACGATCCCGTCTCCAGCGGCCATTTCGCGCCGGCGTCGGACGTCACGGGCGCTCCCCGGTCGCCCATCGAGACGGTCCGGATGCCATCCGCGTCGGTCAGCTCCCACGTCCGCGCGTCCGTGCGCATGACCTGGAGCGGAGCGACCTCGACATCGAGGGTCGGCGACACCCGAACGACCGAGACGGTGCTCCCCTCCCCCGCCGCAACCTGGCGCTCGAGCGCCCGACACAGCGCGGTCTCGGCGACGAGCGAGTCGCGCACGTCGACGAGCGGCGGCTCGACCACGCCTTTGGCGATGTGTCGGACACCAGCCTCGGACACGACGTTGCCGTTGATCGACCCGTCGCGGTCGGGATGGAGCGAGAGCAGGCCCGCCGCGGCCGCGACCTCGAGGCGCAGCCACTGGCCGGCATGACCGGTCTCCAGCGTGACGGCTTGGGCGAGGCTGCCCGGCGCGCCGTCGCCCGCCTCAGCGCCGGCCGTGGCCTCGCGCCAGCGTCGCCCGCGCTCGCCGTCGGCGATCGTCCAGGTCACAGCTCGTCCGAGCCGATCGACCCCGTGGCCCGCCAGGCGGACCCGCGGCGCTACTCGGCCTGCCATCGAGCCCCCGCGCTCTCGAGCTCACCAGCGAGCGACGGCGCGATGCGCCCGCGGACGCGAACCTCGGTATTCAGGTATTCGAGCTCGACCGTCCCTCGCTCGCGAACCCGAGCCAGCAGCTCGCCCGCGGTGTAGGGCACGCGGACGTCCACATCGACCCATAGCGTCGCCAGCAGGGCCGACAGCTCGACCTTGAGCGTGTCCAGCCCGAAGCCTGTGAGGGCCGAGATGAACACCGCGCCGGAGACGACGGGCGCGACCCGGCTCCCGTCCGCGGCCGCCGGCTCGACGAGGTCGACCTTGTTGAAGACCACCAGGCGCGGCTTCGTCCCGGCGCCGAGCTCGTCGA
>JAXDKX010000311.1:0-3972 GCA_034666905.1 Chloroflexota bacterium
TCCTCTCGGTCGTGGTCCGGCGGGCGGCCACCGCGGCGCTGATCGGATTCGGCGTGTGGCTCCTGATCACGGTCTTCGGTGGACTGATCACGACGCTGATCAATGGCCTCCTGACGCCGGCTGCGGGCGCGAATGCCGACACCGTGCTCGGGAGCCTGCAGCTCCAGCAGTTCATCACCCGGCTCCTGCCGAGCAACCTGTACGGGGAGATCTCCATCGTCCTGCTCGATCCGACGGTCACTGCCGGACAGGTCAACGCGCCGGCCACGATCGGCCAGTTCCAGCAGGGGCAGCAGCAGATCCCGTCGCTGCTCTCGCTCAGCCAGAGCCTCCTGCTCGTCTGGCCCCAGGTCGTGGAGCTGGTCGCCCTGGCGGTCATCTGCTTCGCGGCCGCCTACGTCGCGTTCATGCGCCAGGAAGTCCGCGCCTAGCCGATCAGCCCTCGCGGACGACGACGCCGATGATCTCCTCGCCGTAGCGATCGAGCTTGGTCGGGCCGACGCCGGGCACGCGTCGAAGCTCCGGGAGGGAGCGAGGCCGACGCTCGGCGATCGCCTCGATCGTGGCGTCGTGGAAGACGATGAAGGGGGCGACGGCGTCAGCCTTCGCCCGTGCCGTTCGCCAGGCACGGAGTGCAGTGGAGAGCGGCGAACGGTCGTCGGCGCCGGGCCGGATCGAGCGTACGGCGCGCAGGTCCGACGCTGCGCCGCCCGTCGCGATCGGCGCTCGGCCCGCGGCGGCCGGCACCAGTCCATCGAGGAACCGCGAGCGGCTGCGCCGGCCTTCGCGTCCGGTCCTGCCGGTCCGTCGGGTCGCCCAGGAAAGCCACAGGTGGCGCCGCGCCCTCGTGATCCCGACATACAGGAGGCGACGCTCCTCCGCGAGCTCGGCCGGTTCCGTGGCCTGGCGAATCGGCAGCGTGCCTTCCTCGAGGGCCGGCAGGAAGACGGCCTCCCATTCCAGGCCCTTGGCGCGGTGGTAGGTCAGCAGCTCCACGCCGGTCGGCACGCCGCCCGCTTCGACCTCGGCTCGCCGGCCGATCTCCGCAAGGAAGGCTGGAGGGTCGGCTGAGGGATCGGCGCGCGCCAGGTCCCCGGCAAGCTCGAGCAGGGTCATGACCGCCGAATGGCGCTCGCGCGCCGCCTCGCCTTCAGGCGACGCGTCACGACGGACGCCGAGCTGACGATCGAATTCGGTGGCCAGGCGCTCGACCAGCGGCATGTCCGGGCCGGCTGCTCCGAGGGCTCGTACGATCGTGATCGCCCGGCGGACTTCGGGCCGCGCGAAGAAGCGCTCGCCACGGACGTGGAATGGGATCCCGGCAGCCCCGAGCGCGCCCTCGACGGCCGGCAGCTGCGCGTTGGTTCGCACCAGGATCGCCATCTCGCCCTGTGGCGTTCCGGCCCGGGCGAGCGTCCGGATGGCCCGGACCATGGCCGCCAGCTCGACCTCGTCGGACGGGAATCCGGCGATCGCCGGCGCGGGTCCGCTCGGCAAGCTGGGGAGGAGCCGCTTGGCGGGCCGGGCCGGCGCTCCCGGAAGCCGCTCGTCGAGCGCGCTGCGCCCCGCGGCCAGGATCCGGTTGGCGAGGCCCAGGACTTCGGGCGTCGAGCGGAAGTTGGTTTCGAGCGTCACGAGCCTGGCCGTCGGGTAACGGGCCACGAACCCGGTCAGGTAGTCGCTCGTGGCTCCCGTGAACGTGTAGATCGTCTGGTCCTCGTCGCCGACAACGGCCAGGTCCTCCCGGCCCCCGAGCCACGCATCGAGCAGGCCCGCCTGGAGCGGGTTCGTATCCTGGTACTCGTCGACGGAGAACCAGCGGTAGCGGTCGCGGACCTCCGCGGCAATCGATGAATCCGATTCGATCAGCCCGATCGTCAGCTCGAGCATGTCCTCGAAGTCGATCCGCCCGGCCCGCGCCTTGGCGGCCTCGTAGCGTCTGAACAGCCCGGCCATGAGGTCCGCTGGAAGCGACGCGTCACGATGCTCCGCGATCGTTCGGTCGACGTAGGAAGCGGGATCGATCCGTCGCGCCTTCGCCCATTCGATCTCGCCGGCGAGGTCGCGCACCGCGAGGTAGCGGTACCCACCGGGCAATCCAGCGGCCAGCGGGGCGAGGATCGGAACCTTCGATTCGAGGATCGCGGGCAGGTCGCCGCCTTGAACGCGCGGCCAGAAATGCCGCAGCTGGCGGAGCGCGGCGGCGTGGAACGTCGCCGCGGCCACCCCTGGCTGGCCGAGCGCGGCCAGTCGTGCGCGCATCTCCCCGGCCGCCTTGTCGGTGAACGTGACGACGAGGACGTCGGTCGGGCGGACCTCACCGGTCGCTAGCGCGTAGGCCACTCGCCGGGAGATGACCCGGGTCTTGCCGCTCCCGGCTCCGGCCAGGATGCACAGCGGGCCGGAGGTGCTCGTGACGGCCGTGCGCTGGGCTGGATCGAGGCCCGTCAGCAGGGTCTCGGCGTCGCTCGCTGGCACCTGACCATCGTACCGGGATCGGGTTCACGGCCGATCACGCGCGGATACCGATGCCTCCAGCCGATGCGATTCCGCCTAGCCGCAGGTTTACACGGGCCGTATGCTCGTGGCTCACCGAGCGGCGGCCGGAGATCCCGTCCGTCCTCAAGGGCACGCGAGGGAGCATCCATGGATCAGAGCGGACCGACCAGCGACCCTGTGACGCCGCCAGCCAGCGGCTGGGCCGCACCGCCGACGCCGGTGACGGCGGGTCCCGAAGGCTTCGTCTACGCGGACGTCCCGAACCGGGCCATCGCCTACATCCTGGACGCGATCATCGTTGCCATCGTGGCGGGCATCATCGGCGCTGTCCTCGCCGGCATCGGACTCTCGAGTGGCTCGTTCCAGCCGGGCACGCTCAACTTCGAGCTCAATTTCGCGGGCCTGATCGTCTCGGCGATCGTCGGCGCCGTGATCAGCGCGGCCTACTTCATCTACACGTGGACGTCCATGCGCGGCACCCTCGGCATGAAGGCACTCGGCCTCCAGATCGGCAATGCCGGCGACGGCAAGACGCTCACGACAGACCAGGCGACGCGACGCTGGCTGGTGATCGCATTGCCGGGCATCCTCGCCCAGGTGCTCCTGGTGATCCCGGCGATCGGTGGCTTGCTGGCCCTGGTTGCGTTCGGCTGGTTCCTCTATCTGCTTTGGACGACCTACAGCAGCCCGACCAAGCAGGGCTTCCATGACAAGTTCGCGAACACGATGGTTGTCAAGGCGACGCGCGTCGCCGGCTGACCCGACGGCTCGGGCGGGGTCCGCTCCCGGACCTCGCCGTCGCGATCGGGTCGGCTCAGAACGGCGGCCAGGGTACCGCCGGCCAGGTCGGCGATGGAAACGGGAAGCGCGCCGATTCGAGGAGGTCGTCCGTTCGGCGTGCGGTCGCACGGACCTCCGCCCGGGAGAGCAGCTCTCGTAACGTCCTGGCGAGGTCGCTGTCGAGCGCGGATCGGACGCGCGCCAATCCCTCCAGCTCGTCCGGCGTGAATGGCTCGCCGCGCCAGCCCCAGAGCACGGTCCGGAGCTTCGGCACGGACGAGAAGCAGACACCGTGGTCCACGCCGTGGATCCGCCGCGCCCCATCCACGGGAAGGATGTGCCCGCCCTTGCGGTCGGTGTTGTTCATGACGGCGTCGAGCACTGCCATCCTCCGCAGTCTTGGGTCGTCCTCGAGGACCATGGCCACGACGTCGGTCTCGGGATCGGCCTCGACGAACGACTGGATCATGCCCTCGCCGAATGGGCCGTCGCGCAGGACGGTTGGCGGAACGATCCCCCAGCCGGTCGCTTCAGAGACGTGCCAGGCCGCCACCTCGCGCCGGGCCAGCGTGCCGTCCGGGAAGTCGCTGAGCGGTCGCTCGCCGATCGTCGGCTTGTAGATCGCGTGGAGGACGACCGCGGGTTCGGGATCCGGGCAGGGTCGGGTCACGGTCACCAGCATCGCGTTGTTGG
>JAXDKX010000312.1:0-11834 GCA_034666905.1 Chloroflexota bacterium
AGCGCTTCGGTTGCGCGTCGCAAGGGTCTGACGTTGAAGCTGGCACGGCGATCCACGACCGACAGCTTCGCGCGTGCGGTCGAGCTGGCCGCGTCGCGTGGGCTGGGCCTCGAGCGCCTGGTCTCCCGTCGCGTAGCGCTCCAGGACGTCCTGCCGGCGATTGCCGGATTCGTGGCACGCGACGGCATGAAGGTGGTCGTCGAGCCGGGGGGATCGGCCCCGGATCCGCCCCCCGGCCGGCCCGCCAGTCTGTAGGCTTGGGAGATGGACCTCGGACTTGCCGATCGGCGCTTCCTGGTGGGTGGCGGAAGCCACGGGCTCGGGGCGGCCGTCGCACGCGCGCTCGCGGCTGAGGGCGCCCGACTCGCCGTCGCGGCCCGGGACCCACAGGCGCTCGCCACGGCGGTCGAGGGCTACGGCGGCGTGCCGATCTCGGTCGACATGTCCACGCACGATGGGCCGGCCGCGGCCGTGCGCGAGGCCGTCGCGGGGCTCGGCGGCCTGGACGGCCTCCTGGTCAACACGGGCGGACCGCCGCCGGGCACCTTCGCCGCCCTCGACGAGGCCGCATGGGAGCGCGCCATTGCCGGGACCCTGCTCAGCTCGATCCGCCTCATCCGGCAGGCGCTGCCGCACCTGCGCAAGGGCCGCAATCCGGCGATCGCCGTCATCCTCTCGTCGTCGGTCCGGGAGCCGATTCCGGGCCTCGTTACCTCCAACGTCCTGCGCCCCGGGCTGGTCGGGCTGATCAAGAGCCTGGTCGGTGAGATCGCCCCGATCCGGATCAACGGGCTCGCGCCTGGGCGCTTCGACACGGAGCGGGTGCGCAGCCTCGACGCCACCCGGGCGAAGGAGATCGGGGCCACCATCGAGGACGTCCAGGAGCAGACGCGTGCCCGGATCCCGCTCGGTCGCTACGGCGATCCTGACGAGTTCGGTCGGGTGGTCGCGTTCCTCCTGTCGCCCGCGGCGTCGTACCTGAACGGCGTGATCCTCGGCGTTGACGGCGGGATGATCCGAAGCCTGCCATGACCGGGTCCTAGCCGGAGATCTCGGCCCGCTCCGTGAACAGGGTCGTGACCAGGAGCGCCCCGATCAACCACGCGGCGACGATCACGAGCGCGGCGTTGGGGTCGATGCGAGCAAGCTGCGCACCATTCCCGCCACCGCCGAAGCCGCCGCTGCCACTGACCGCGACGACCGCGCTGGCGGCATGGAATGGCAGGTATTTCACGACGTCAGGGAGGAAGATCGTCGCGAACTGCTCTCCGAAATAGACCCCGATTCCAACCCCGACTCCGGCCAGCTGGCTGCGCGCGAGGGTGGCGATCGCAAAGCCGAGTGCGCCCTGCTCGACGATCGCGAGCCAGGCGCGGGCCAACAGCTCCGGCAGCTGGCCGAGCGTCCTGGCGTCGTTGATGCCCGCCGTCGAAACGCCGGCGAGGGTGGCACCGATGACCACGACGACGACGCCGATCGCGAATGCAGCCAGCAAGCCGACGCCGAGAATCAGCCCGACGCCGGCAAACGACAGGAGCTGATAGCGGCTTCGACTTTCGCCCCGGGCGATCGCCGCCTTGAGCGTGCCCCAGGTCCACTCGGAGCCGGCGATCGCCGCACCGTAGATGACCCCGAACAGGCCGCCGAGGCCCAGGATGAACGAGATGATGAGGGTGTAGGCCCCCGGGAAGGTCACCAGCAGCAAGGACTGCTGGGCGCTTGCCGCCGGTTGCTGCTTGGCGGTCGCGCCGACCGCGATGAAGATCAGGGCCATGAGCCCGACGAGCAGTCCGAAGGTGATGAAGGTCGCCGGTCGACGGACGAGCTTGCGAAGTGTGGCGATCAGGAGCTTCATGCCCGACCGCCTCCGTCCTGCCATCCGGCCGGCCCACTCGGCGGTCCCGCATTCGCGCCGGCAGGGCCGAAGAACGTTCCTTCGTGACTCGCCGATGCGGCACCGGATGTCAGCGCCAGGAACAGGGACTCGAGATCGCTCCCGGTCTCGAGGCCGGACACGTAGATGCCCGCGTCGGCGAGCGCGCGGTTGACCTCCGCTGCGCGGCCCGGCTCGATCGCGATCGACAGCCAGCCCTCCTCCCCGACGGCCGGTGACGCGCCGCCGTCGCCAGTCAAAGCGGCGAGGATCCGCATCGCCGCCTCGGTTTCGGTTTCCGTGACTCGCACGCGGACGACGCCCTCACCCTCGAGCAGTTGGTCGATGGGGCCTTCGCGCACGAGTCGCCCGGCGGCGATGATCCCGACGACGTCGGCGAGCTGCTGCACCTCGCCAAGAACGTGGCTGGAGATGAACACGGTCTTGCCGGTCGAGGCGAGGTGGCGAAGGGTCTCGCGCATCGCGACGATCCCGGCCGGGTCGAGGCCGTTGGCGGGTTCGTCCAGGAGGAGGAGGCGCGGGTCGCTGAGCAGGGCGGCCGCGATGCCGAGGCGCTGCTTCATGCCGAGCGAATAGCCCTGGACCTTGTCGCGAGCACGATCCGCCAGGCCGACGAGGTGCAGGAGCTCTTCGATTCGCTGGTTCGAGGTCGTGGCGCCCGTGGCGGCCAGGGACCGCAGGTTCTCGCGCCCCGACAGGTACGGATAGAACGACGGTGATTCGACGAGCGCGCCGACCTCGTAGAGTCGCCGCCGGTCGCCTCGCCCGAACGGCCGGCCGAGGACCTCGATCGTCCCCGCGTCCGGATGGATGAGCCCGGTCAGCAGGCGCATCGTCGTGGTCTTGCCGGCACCATTCGGGCCGAGGAATCCGTAAACGACTCCGGTCGGGACCGACAGGTCGAGCCCCGCCAGCGCGACTCGAGAGCCGTACCGCTTCTGCAGCCCGCGCGTGGCGAGGGCGAGTCCGTCGGTGGCGGTCACGAGAATCCGGTGCTGGTCACGAGCTGATACTAGGGCGTTCGGGGGTGACGGGGGTATGGCGCCCCCCCTGGTTCAGCTCGTCGCGAGGAGTGCCGACGGCGGCAGCTCGGACATCGGCCTGGTGTCGTCGCGCTCGATCTCGAGGACGAAGAGCGGGACCAACGCGCGGTCGAACTGGAAACCGGCCTCCCGCCACAGCTCGCCGACGGCAAGCTCGACCGATTGGGCGCGCCGGTACGGCCGATCGTGGGTCATCGCGTCGAAGGCGTCCACGAGCCCCACGATCCGGGCGCCCAGCGGGATCGCCTCGCCCCTCAGGCCATCCGGGTAGCCTCGGCCGTCCCAGCGCTCGTGGTGGTGACGGACGATCGGACTGAATGTCCCGGCCGCGGCGAGTGGCTCGCAGATCCGCGCCCCGATTTCCGGGTGGGTGCGCATCACCTGCCACTCACTCGCATCCAGCGGACCGGGCTTGGTCAGGATCGACTCGGGTACCCCGATCTTGCCCACGTCGTGGAGCAGGGCACCGTAGGCGACCGCCTCGAGATCGGCCCCGTCGAGCCCGGCCTGCGCGCCCAGGCGGGCGGCCAGGTTCGCCAGGCGCTGGCAATGATGCTCGGTGGTCGGATCCTTGGCCTCGACCGCGTTGGCGAGCGCCGCCACCGCAGCGTGGGCCGTGTCCATGCGCTCCAGTGCCTGGCGAAGTCGCAGGGCGCTCCGGATCCGGGCCAGGAGCTCCGGCTGGCGAAAGGGCTTCGACAGGAAGTCGTCGGCTCCGGCGTCGAGTCCCTCGACCACGTCATCGAGGCCGGTCCGGCCGGTCAGCAGGATGATCGGCACGGTGAGGGTCTGCAGGTTGGAGCGCAGGCGGCGAGTGACCTCGTAGCCGTCCGCGCGCGGCAGGCCAATGTCCAGCAGGATCAGGTCCGGCGCATGCTCGCCGACCGCCAGCATGGCCGCTTCGCCGTCGCCGACCGCACGGGTCTGGTAGCCCTCGCGCTGCAACAGGCGCTCGAGGAGCACGCGATTCGCGACGTCGTCTTCGACGATCAGGACCAGCGGCCGCGAGTCGGTGGACGGGTGGGGCTCGAGGTTCCGGGGCTCCGGCATCATCGCCTTCCGATTGGCCGCCGCGGCTGCGACGGATCTGGCCATTCGCTCACGAGCGTACCCACGAGACCGCTGGAGCGCATGACCCGAAAGGACCGAACTGCGATAGGTCCTTTTGCTGGTTCAACCCAATCAGAAGGCGACTCAGACGGCGACGACCTGGTTGCGCCCGGCCCGCTTGGCCATGAACAGGCCGACGTCTGCCGCTCGGAGCAGCGACTCGCGAGTCGGGTCCGCATCGTCGAGAGCCGCGCAGCCGGCCGAGACCGTGGCATGGAGAGCCGTTCCATCAGGCCCCGTGATGGAACGGCCGGCCAGCGCGGTCCGCACCTCGTCGGCGGCGCGCTGGGCGCCTTCGAGCGTCGACGATTCCAGGACGGCGACGAACTCCTCGCCCCCGTATCGGGCGACCAGGTCGCTCGATCGGAACCGTTCCAGGAGGATGCCGGCAAACGAGCGGAGGACGGCATCGCCGGCCTGGTGACCGTAGTCCTTGTTGAATCGCCCGAAGTGATCGAGGTCGAACATGATCGCGGCCACGGGCGGTCGCTCGCCGCGATCTCGCGCCCGCCGCCGCAGGATGTGCTCGAGCGTCGCATCGAAGTGGCGCCGGTTGTAGAGGCCAGTCAGCGCATCGCGGATGGCGAGCTCCGATACCTCGTCGAGCAACTGGGCGTTGGCGATGGCGAGCGCGGTCTGCGCGGCGAGCAACGGGAGCGCCTCGGATTCCAGGGCGGAGAAGGCTGGCTCGTGGTCAGCGGCCCGACCAAGGACGATCACCCCGAGCACCGCCCCGTCGCGGATCAACGGAATGCCCACCGTCGACAGCTCGTCGTGGTCCACGTGGTCGCGCAGGCCTGTTGCATAGCCGGAACGATCGACGCGATCGAAGACGAGCGCCCGGCTGGCCATCGCGCGACCCGAGATCCCCTGTCCGACCTGGATCTCGCTCCCGACCGCCGCGGCGTCGACAGCGCCGCGGACGGCCCGCACCAGGTATCGCCCGGAGGCGCGATCGAGGACGACCAGCCAGAGCGTGTCGACCGCAAGCACAGCGCTGATCGCGTCGGCCAGGCTGGGCATCAGTTGGCGGGCGTCGAGAGTGGAGTTGGCGACGCGCGCGAAGCCGATGAGGGCGGCGAAGAGCCGTGCACGCTCGGCCGTGGCCTGTTGCTCGCGGCCCAGGACCAGGGATACGGACAGGCGCTCCGCGATCGTCTGGGCAAGCCGCAGGTCGGCCTCTGTCAGGGGTGTCTCGAGGGTCGACTCGATCGACAGGACACCCAGCGTCTCGCCCTCGGCCGACAGGGCCACGGCAATCTCGCTTGTCACGTCGGCGTGACCGACGACGTAGTCGGGATCCAGCGATACGTCCGGCACGAGCGAAGGCTCTCCGGTCTTGAAGCATCGACCGATGATCCCGGCCTTCCCGTCGTACACGTCGGGCAGGCGCCCATAGCCCAATTGGGCACCCAACCGGACCGTGTCGCCGTCCCGCAGGAACAGGGCGAGGTAGCGATAGCCCATCCCGTCGGCGAGGGTCTGGAGCACGGCCGCCATCGATTCCTGCGTGGGACCCTGCTTGGCCAGGAGCGTGCCGACGGCTTCGATGCCGCGCAAGGCGTCATCGCCACGCCGTTCGTCGGTGATATCGATGCCGGTGCTGACGATGTAGGTCAGCGAACCGCGCTCGTCGAAGAAACAGGCGTCCGACCAGGAGATGAGACGGAGCGCACCGTCGCGGGTGACCCAGTTGTTGACGTTCGGCTCGGGCGGCTCGCCGGCACGGAGCCGACTCAAATCGGCGCGAACCGCTTCGATCTCATCCTTCGGGATCAGGAAGTCGTAGACGGGACGGCCGCGGATCTCCTCGAAGGAATAGCCGGAGAGGACCTCACAGGCTCGATTGAACCGGATGAACCGCCCGTCCGGGTCCAGCACGCAGACGAGGGCCCCGGCCGTGTCGAGGACGGCATCAACGAACCAGCGCTCATCGCCGAGCGATTCCCGAGCCGCCGTCTTCCCGCCACGGCCCGCTGACCGTGGAGCTGCGCGGTTTGCCTCGGATTTGGCCAAGAACGATCCCTCCGTCTGGAGGCCCCGCGCCAGTGTGCACCAACCCGAGGAGACCGCCAGTCCGCTCAGTCCCATCCGCTACGTCGCGGGCGGCATCCCGGGTTCGAGCTTGGCTCGGAGCAGATCGCGGTCCGCCTCATCGCGGACCCGGAACGACCAGCCACCGCCGGTCCGCCATGCGGCCGTGGAGATCCGCGCGTCCGGATCGGCCGGGGCCGCGTATTCCAGGCGGACAAGTCGCGGCAGGGCGCGCGTCGATGCAGCGTCGCCCGAGTCGATCACGGCCTCGTCCAGCCAGTCGGCGTAGACCGCGTTGTTGACGTGGTCCATCGGATCGAGCTCGTGCGGACGGACGGCGAACGTGCGCTGGCTGGCGTCCTGCGGGGGCGCCTCCAGCGGGACCCTGGCCAGACCGAACGGGACCACCGGCGCGCCGAACACGCCGTCGAACTCGCTTGGGATGCGCGTGGGAGCCCCACGGGCATCGAGCAGGACCCAGTCGATCAGGGTCCCGGCGACGAGCCGTCCAGCCGCGTCCCGGAAGTCCGTGCGACGTCGCGCCCAGACCCTCCGCCAGCCCACAACGAGGGTCGTCCCGACGATCTCTGAACCGACGACGATCGGCGCATCGACCATCACCTCCGCGGCGCGAACGAGCCAGGTCAGCCCGCGCTCGGCGTACCACGCCCGATCGAAACCGCGAGTCGCCGAGTGGTGCCAGGCCACGTCCTGCGCGTAGCGCAGCAGGACGGATGTCCGCAGACGGCCATCCGGACCGGCCTCGTCGAAGCGGACGCGGTACGGGGCCGAGCAGGTGTCCGGGTCCCGCGCGCTCATCTCGGCGGACCCGCCAGCTGATCGAGCGTTTCGAGGGCGATGACCGCCGTGGCGTCGTGCGGCGCCGTCTGCCGATCGAGCCGGACCTGGCAGGAGAGGCTGGCATCGAAGACCACCAGGGCGACGGCCAGATGCTCATCCTCGTCCGCGGCGTGGATTCGGGCGTCGTCGAGCTGGTGCAAGACGTCGGCGTTGATGCCGCGCGCGCCCCACTTGCAGTCGTACGCCTCGGCCGCGCCGGAACGCTCAACGGTGACGTCGTACGGATGGATCTCCGCGCGCACCCCGTCGAACAGGATCCGACGCTCGCGTCGAACGGAAGCGGCGCCCGCCCTGCGGGCGAGGAGCTGGGCGGTCAGCTCCTCGATCAGCGCCCCTCGGACCTGGCTGCGGACCTGCTCGCCCCGGTCGGCGACGGCCAGGGAGGCGACAAGGATCGCTTCGGATCGCTCGCGATCGCCGGCGCCGGCGGCAGCGGACGGGCCGAACAGGGTCGGAAAGGTGGTTCGCCAGCCGTCCGCGTCAGTCGTTTCGCCATTCATCACGGCGCGCGCGAGCACGCGCTGGGCCATCGTCGCGTCCGCCAGCAGGGTCGCTGCACGCGCTACGAGTGGGTCCGCCTGGATCCCCGCGTAGACGACGGCCCGCGCATCGCGCGCAGCATCCTGGAATCTCATGGGGCCTCGCCCAGCGTGACCAGAACGACCTGGGGGAAGGTCGACAGCCAGTCGATGGCCCGGTGGGGGTCGGTGATCAGGCCGATCTCGTCGATCGCGCGATCGATGGCGATCGCGGTCTCGTTCGGCACGGGCCCCTCGCCCGCGCCCGCGGCGACCGTCTCGAGTCGCGTCCGCCAGGCCTCGGCCAGGTCATTGACGTAGGACCACTCGTCCTCGATGGACTCGCCGACCTCGGTCAGCGCCGCGTATGCGTCGAGCGCTCGGTCGATGACAGTCCGGGCGGTCTCGGTAGGCACCGCGATAGCCTACGCCGCCGCCACTGGCGAGCGCGGTCAGGCAGCGTGAACGCGGCTCCGCTGCGAACGGCGACTGCGGTCAGCCTGGCCCAGCGGTGTCTCGACCGTCCGATCGAGGAGCTCCTGGAGCGCGCGCCGGGCACGGTCGTCCCAGCACTTCGAGTAGATCCGCGTGGCGTCGGTGCGAAGGCGGTATGCGGCCTCGCGCCGTCCGCCGGCCTCGATCTGGGCGACACGGTCAAGCAGCGCGCGATACAGCGCCGGCAGTTCTTCGGCGGCGGAGTTCGGGTCCATCGTGCTCTACGGTGCACGGGCCCACGCTCAGATGGAATACCCCATGGGTCCCATCCAGCCCCCGACATTTGGGCGTGCCCGGTCAGTCGCCCCGATGGCCACCACTCCGGACGCCGAACGGCCCGAGCGTCCCCGTCGCGGGCATCCAGGCCTCGCTGACGCCGTTGACGAGGGCCGAGGGAGGTCCCTCCTTCAGGCGCCCCAGCAGGGCCTCCAGGCGGTCGCGCGGCCCCTCCGCCACGCAATGCACGCTGCCATCCGGGTCGTTCGCGACCCAGCCGCGGAGCCCAAGCGCCGTTGCCTCACGAAGCGCGAAATAGCGAAAGCCGACGCCGTGGACGCGACCCGTCACCCGGGCGTCGAGCCGCTCGGTCGGGGTTGTCGAGGTCACCGTTCGCCGGTCGTGGTCAAGCGGCCGCGAGGGACCGCGGCCAGGCCAGCGCGGTGGCGTCGAGGATCAGCTCCGGGGAGACGTTCGAGGCAAGGAGCTCTGCGGACCGCGCAGCTCGTTCGAGGAAGACCGCGGCGGAGCCGCGCGGGATCGTCGCCGAGACGACCTCGAGCTCGTCGAGCAGCACCGTGTCGTGGACCGAGCGGCCGCCACCCGACCCGACGAGCGCAACGTCCCGGGCGACGTCCATCCAGAGGGCCAGGAGCACCTCGACGGCGCGCCGGCGATCCGTCGCCGGAATCGGCCGTCCCTTGCCCACGGCCCCGGCGTCCCCGTTCGGCTCGTCCGGGTCATCCCCGGCGTCCGGGGTGGACGGGTCGGTCGCGAGCGCCTTCCGACCGGTACGGGCGACTGGTTGCGCTGCGTCCCCCGCGGCCAGCGCGGCGGATAGCGCGAGCGCGCGCGGAATCGAGCCTCGAACGGCAGCGAGCCGCGCGGATGGGCGGGCGCCGGTGAAGTCGAGCAGCACCCGGCTCAGCTCGGCGCGGATGAGGACGGCCTCGGGCGCACGGGCGTAGGCGAGGGCGATCCCGGGTCGCCCGCCCGCGAGCCGCCCGAGGCGGGCAGCCAGCGGAGGATCGGCCAGGTCGTGGTCGGCGACGATCGCCTCGATGTCGCGCGAGCCGACCAGCCCGAGCCGGACACGGGCGCAACGCGAGCGGACGGTCGGCATCAACCGGTCCTCCTGGTCGGCGCACAGCACGATCACCACGCCCATTGGTGGCTCCTCGAGCGTCTTGAGCAAGGCCGACTGGGCGTCTTCGTTCATGCGATCTGCAGCCTCGATGATGGCCACCCGGGCGCCGCCCTCGACGGGCATCAGGCTGAGCTCGGCGATCAATTCGCGGACCCCTCGGTACCTCGCGCCTGGCCCACCGATGACGACCTGGCGCCCGGGCCCGGCCGGCCCGAGGCGGTGCAGGTCGGGATGGCCGTTCCTGTCGATGAGCCGGCACGCCCGGCAGCTCCGGCAGGGTCGCTCCTCCGGAGCCGCGGTACACAGCAGCCCGGCCGCAAGGTCAAGGGCCAGCGTCGTCTTGCCGACGCCGTCCGGCCCGGTGAGCAGAATGGCGTGCGGCGCGGAGCCCTGGATCATCGCCGAGATCGCCCCGAGGGCAGCGGCCTGCCCCCGGGTCCTGGCACCGTCCATCCCGACGTTCAGGACGCTTCGGTCGGCGCCGCCTTGCGTGTCGCCCGGCGCTTGGGAGCCGGCGTGGCGTCGACCTGGCCGGCGTCGGAGGTCGCCGATTCCGCGGGTGCCGCTGCGGAGCTCGTCGCGCGTGTGCGGGTTGCTGCGGGCTTGCGCGGCGCTCGTGGCTTGGCGGCCGTCGCCGGCGATGGATCGACCGCGACCTCGGAGACTCCGTCCGCTGCGGCGGCCGATTTCGTCACGCGAGGCGTCCGTCGCTTTGGCGCAGCCGCCTCGGGAGTTCCGATCGCTCCGGTCGCTCCGGCCGTCGATTCGACCGCGGCGCTGGTCCGCGGCGTCCTGGCTGCCGGCCGGCGCGTCGTGCGCGCCTTCGCGGGAGGTGCGGTTTCGGAGAGCTCCGGTGCGGCGGTCGGCGGTTCGACGAGCGCCGGTGCCAAACGCGAGAAGGGCTTCTGCGCCACCTGGGCGCGAAGCATGGCCTCGAGCTCGGGCGGCACGTCACTCCACGGCTCGTTCGAGCTCCGCGGTGGCGGTGCCGGGGCGCGATCGCCGCGGCCAAAGCTCCGGTCCTCGCGTTGCGGCTCTGGCCGGGTCCGGGCACTGACGTCGGGGTAGCGATTGATTCCGCCACCACCGCTGCCACGCCCATACCGCTCGCGGTCCATCGCCGACTGGTAGGCCGACCGGCCGCCCCTCGGGCCACCACGGTTGCCACTGCCTGCGCCGCCGCGATTGGCCCCGCGACGCTGCTCGGCGATCAGGTATTCCGGAATCTCCGGCTCGTCGAAGTCCTCGTCGTCCGCCAGCGGAGTGAGCGACGTGGCAGCCGGCGCGGCCGGCGTCCCGAGCTGCGAATCCCAGACGGATCCGAATGGATTGCTGCGCGGTGCGCGCGGTGGCAGGGCGACCTCGTCGTCCTCGTCACGGCTGGGCCGGCTGGGTGCCGCCGGCCGTCGCACGCTCGATGGCGGCGGGGCCGCCTCGGCGAGGACCTCGGGGAGTACCTCGTCGGCTTGTCCTTCGAGACCCTCCTCGGACCGGCCGCGCCCGCGACCGCGACCGCGGCCGCCACGTCGTCGCCGGCGACGCGGCTCGCCACCAGCGTCATCCCGACCGTCGCCTGCCTCGAGCGACTCGCCAACGTCGGCACCCACGCTCGCGCCTTCGCCGAGGTCGTCCAGGGTGAAGACCTCCGCGGCGGCCAGGTCGGCTTCGTTCAGCGCGCCGCCGGCGCGCGCGATCCGCTCTCCGGGCAGGGCCACGAGCCCGCCGCCGGCGTCGGCGCGTCCGGCAACGGCGCCGGCCAACGGGGCGCTGCGCTCCCGCCGTCCGCGACCGCTGGCCGCGATCGGCGGCTCGTCGCGGAATCGTCCGCGGGATCGGGATCGGCCACCGCGGCCGGCTCCGGTGCCCTCGGTCAGCTTGTCCGGCACCTCGGTCATCGACAGGTCCGCGCCGTCCTCGGCAACCCGGCGTCCCGATCGCGATCCCTTCTCGACCCGTGCCAGCTGGACGATGTCGGTGAACTGGTCGGCGACTTCGATCAGGTCCGAGCTCGTGTTGCCACGAAAGCTGATGACCTCGACGCGGACGCCCTGCTCCTGGACGGCACGGATGGCCGGCGCGAAGTCGCCGTCACCGGACACGACGATGGCGATGTCCAGGTTGCGGGCCGTCTTCATCATGTCGACGACCAGCTCGATGTCGAGGTTGGCCTTGACCTTGCCGTCGCCGTACTTGCGAATGTCCTTGCTGACGACCTTGTAGTTGCTGCGGCGCAGGAAGTCGTGGAAATTGCGCTGGTTCTCGTTGTCCGGATCGAGGCCGGTGTAGGCATACGCCCGCACGAGATCGCGTCCGGCCGACGCCGACTTCAGCAGCGTCACGTAATCGATGTCCACGCCGGCGTCCTTGGCCGCATAAAAGATGTTCGCCACGTCCACGAAGACGGCGACGTTCTTGCTCACATTGACTCCTTGAGATGACTGTGGGTCGTCCGACCGGCGCGCTCGCGCTGCTCGGTCACGACGTTCATGAGGTGCGACTCGGGGCGACGCCCGCCG
>JAXDKX010000313.1:0-11479 GCA_034666905.1 Chloroflexota bacterium
CTTCTCGTGCATGGGCTACGAGATCGTGGCCGGACTCGGCGTTCGAATGGCCGATCCGGACCGCGCGGTGGTCGTGATGGTCGGCGACGGCTCGTACCTGATGATGAATTCGGAGATCGTCACGGCCGTCGCCGAGGGCCTGAAGCTCACGATCGTGGTCCTCGACAACCATGGCTTCCAGTGCATCCTCGCCCTCCAGCGAATGGTCGGCGTGCCGGACTTCGGCAACGAGCTGCGTTTCCGCGACCGGTCGCGCAACCGGCTGACCGGCCCCTACGTGCCCGTCGACTTCCGCGCGCACGCCGAGGCGATGGGTGCATTGGCCATCCAGGCGAACACGCCGTCGGAATTGCGCGCGGCGCTCGCCACGGCCCGCGAAGCCGATCGAATCACGGTGATCACGGTGCCAACCGATCCCGAGAAGCGCGTCGAGGGATTCGAATCGTGGTGGGACGTCCCGGTTGCCGCGGCGAGCGAACAGGAATCCGTCCGCGACGCCCGTACCGCCTACGACCGGAAGCGCCACGAGCAGCGCACCGACATCCAGTAGACAGGAGACGCCCATGCCCGGACCCGGAATCGAGCTCATCGGCGCGGAAGAGACAGCCGAAGTGCTGGAGGTGCTGCAGAGCGGCTACCTGAGCCGGTACGGCCCGTCGGACGACCCTCGATTCGGCGCCAAGGTCCACCACGTCGAGGAGTCGATCGCCGGACTGGCAGGCGTCCGCTATGGGCTCGCACTTCACGGCGGCGGGTCGGCGGCCCTCTGGATCACGCTCCTCGGCCTCGGCATCGGTGCAGGCGACGAAGTGATCGTGCCCGGCTTCACGTACGTCGCCTCGATCTCGGCGATCGTCTACACGGGCGCCACGCCGATCCTCGCGGAGATCGACCAGACCTTCGATCTCGATCCGGTCGACGTCGAGGCCAGGATCACGCCACGGACGGCCGCGATCCTTGTCGTCCACATGCTCGGCGCAGCCGCTCGCATCAACGAGCTCAAGGCCATCGCCGATCGGCATGGCATCCCCCTGATCGAGGATTGCGCCCAGGCGTTCGGGGCGACCTACGAAGGGCGCGGGGTCGGTGGGTTCGGGACGGCCGGGACGTACAGCTTCAATGAGTTCAAGACGATCACGTGTGGCGATGGCGGGATGATCGTCACGGACGACGAGGCCCTCTACGAGCGTTGCTTCGCGATGCACGACCAGGGCCACGCGCCGGACCGGCTCGAGTCGAAATATGCGCCGCGGCCATTCCTCGGCATGAACTTCAGGATGACCGAGCTGTCCGGTGCTGTGCTCCTTGGCCAGCTTCGAAAGCTCGACCTCATCACGTCGCACCTGCGGGCCAACAAGGCGATCGTCAAGGACATGCTGGGCGAGGTCCCGATGATCGACTACCGGACGCTCACGGATCAGGCGGGCGACCTGGCGACGCACCTGGTGGTCGTGCTGCCGTCCGCCGAGATCGCAGCCAACGTGGCCCGTGAAGTCGGCTCGAAGACGCTGTCCGAGTCGGGCTGGCACACCTACAGCAAGATGAACCATCTCCTCGAGAAGCGGACCATCACCGGCAAGGGCTGCCCTTTCGACTGCGGGGACCCGAGCCATCCGCATGGCGAGTACCGGGCGGGCATGCTGCCCCAGACCGATGCCCTGCTGGAGCGATCGATGAGCATCGGGATCGGGGTCCGCGATCCGAACCTGGCGCCGTTCGGCCTGCGGATGCGAGACGGCGCGGCCGAGGCTCGACAGGTCGGAGCGACATTCCGCGATGCCGTGATCAAGCACCGGGCGTGATGGTCAACGGCGCATCGTGATCGAGGCTGTCGTCGTTGGTCGGGTCGGGGTCGACCTCACGCCGGCGACGCCCCGCACCACCCTCGCCGCGGCCGCCTCGTTCAACCGGGCGGTCGGCGGCTTCGCCGGGAACATCGGCACCGGGCTTGCCCGCCTCGGGGTCCGGACCGCGGTCCTGTCGGCGGTGGGTGACGATGGACATGGCGATCACGTTCGGACGTTCCTCGCGGGCGAGGGGATCGACGTCGCGCACATCCTGACGCGCCCTGGTTCCCGGACGCAGGTGGCCTTCTTCGAGGCCTGGCCGCCCGACCATTTCCCGGTGACGTTCTATCGGCCGGCGCCGGCCCCGGAGACGCAGCTGACCGTCGCCGACCTGCCGACGGACCTGCTCGAGCAGGCACCCGCGATGGTCCTGTCCGGGGCTCTGTTGGCGGTCGAGCCAGCGCGTTCCGCGGCGTTCGCGATCCTCGAGCAGCGGAGAGAATCGAGCGACCGGCGGCCGGTCTCGATGTCCGTCCTCGATCTCGACTGGCGACCCACGATGTGGAGCGATCCCGGTGAAGCCCCGGCGGTCATGGCACGCGCAGCCGGCCTGAGTGACGTGCTCATCGGCAGCGACGAGGAGTTCGAGGCAACGCAGCTCCAGCCTCAGCCCGACGCAAGCGGCGGGCCTGCCCTGATCGTCCGCAAGCACGGTCCAGATGGCGTGTCGCTGGTGAGCGATGGCGAGCGTCGCCGGCTGCCCGGGATCGCCGTCGACGTAGTCTGCGGCATCGGCGCCGGGGATGCGCTCACGGCCGCGTTCGTGGCCGGACTTGTGCGAGGCCTCGATCCCCAGCTCGCCGTCGAACGCGGCAACGCCGCGGGAGCGATCGTCGCAACGCGACTGATGTGCAGCACCGCGATGCCGACCACCGACGAGATCGATGGGTTGCTCGCCCGCGACGCCCTGGGTCGGCGGGAGGCCGTCCGGTGACGACCGAGGACCGCCGATCTGGTCCGGTCATTCATCCGGCCAAGCTGCCCATGCGCCTGCCGCCGGAGCTGCTCCACGTCCATCCGGACGCTGGTGGGGCCGTGGCGACAGATCCAGCCCGCGCCGGGTGGCGATACCTCTCCTTTCGGGCGTTCGCGCTCGACGAGGCCGAGACGGTCCTGCTCGATCACTCCGAGCAGGAGGCCGCGATCGTCACGATCTCCGGCGGCGGCGTCGAGGTCGTCCCCGACAGTGGCCCTCCCCTTCAGCTTGCAGGGCGGCCATCGGTCTTCGAGGGGATGCCGTGGAGTGCCTACCTGCCGGCTGGGTCGACCGCCAGGATCCTCGGCCGGCCCCTGCCCGGGCGACGCTCGATCATCGGCGTCGCGCAGGCGCCCCTCACCGGTCGGTCCGGGGTAGCCACCACGCCGCTCATCGTTCGACCGGACGACGTCGAGATCGAGATCCGCGGCGCCGGCCATGCCACCCGCCAGGTCAACAACATCATGATGCCGGACTTCCCGGCCGACCGGCTCCTGATCTGTGAAGTCTTCACCCCGTCCGGCAACTGGTCCGGCTGGCCGCCCCACAGGCACGACGTCGATGACCCGCCAAGGGAGGCGGTTCTCGAGGAGACCTACTTCTACCAGCTGAGCCGCCCGGAGGGCTGGGCCATCCAGCGCGTCTACCATCGGGACGGTTCCCGCGATCGAATGATGGCGATCCGCCACGGTGACCTGGTCATCGTCGACCAGGGCTATCACCCGTTCGCCGCGCCCCAGGGATATGACGCCTATTACCTGAATGCCCTCGCCGGCGATCGCCGGACGATGGCCAACACGGACGATCCCGACCTCGCCTGGGTGCGTACGCTGTGGCCGGAGATGGAGCCGGACCCCCGGCTCCCGCTCGTACGCCGGTGACGGCGACGCCCGGTGCCGGCCGCCCGTCGGCCCCGAGCGCATCGGCCACTGGGGATGCCGCCTCCGCTGTTGGACGGCGCCGTCGCCTCCTGCGGCTCGGCGGAGATCTGGGCGTGATCGCCGGGGTCGCGATCGACCACCGGGATAGCCTCCGGGTGATGCTCGAACGTCGGGGCGTCGGCAGGAGCACGGCGGAGCTCCGTGCCCTGAAGCTTGTCTTGACGAGGGCGCTCGCCCCAGCCGCGACCGCCGTCATGCTCGACGAGGAGCTCGGAGCGCATGCGCTCGAAGCGGGGGCAATCCCGCCCACGGTCGCGCTGATCATGCCGCTCGAGGCCCAGGGATACGAGTGGGTCGAGGCCGGGTCGTCGACGACCAGCCTCCTGGAGGACTTCTCCCCCGCCGTCGCGCTGCGGTACGGAGCGGACGCCTGCAAGCTGCTTCTGCCCTATCGCCTCGACGATCCGATGAGCGCCGCGCACCAGGATGCCCTGGTGGCGTCCACGGCAGCGGCCTGCCACGAGCTGGGCCTGCCGCTGGTCATCGAGCCGATCGCCTACCGGCGACAGGAGGAGACCGTCCAGGAGCACGCCGACGCCTACCTGCGCCTCGTGGTCGGAGCGGTGGAGCGGCTCGAGCCGCTGGGCGCCGACCTGCTCAAGCTGCCCTTCCCGGTGCCGAACCTGACGTCAGCCTCGGAACGGGCGGCCGTGGACGCGTGCCACGCGATGTCCGAGGCTTGCCGGAACACGCCGTGGGTCCTCCTTGGCGCCGGTGTCGCAACCGATACCTTCGTCGAACAGATCCGGCTGGCCGGGATGGCGGGCGCCGCGGGCTTCCTGGCCGGCCGGGGAATCTGGGCCCCTGCGCTCGACGTGGATCCGGACGATGCCGAGCGCGTTGCGACGACGATGTGCCGGCGAGACCTCGAGCGATGCCGGAGCGTGGCGGAACAGTTCGCCAGGCCGCTCGATCGCGACCGCATCGGCTGAGCAACGCCAGGGAAGCGACAGATGCGCCTCGTCTACAACTCCAACTCGACCATGCACCTCCCGGTGCTGATGCAGATTCGGGTCGCCAGGGAAACCGGTTGGGACGGGATCTTCCTCCGCGAGGAGCACGTTCGACGGTACCTGGCCCAGGGCTACGGGGTGGCGAGCCTGCGCGCGGCGCTGGCCGGTCTCGATCCCGTGAACCTGGGTGCCCTCGCCGATGTCGAACGATGGCGCCCGGGCGAGCATGCCGAGATGCTGCGCGAGGCAACGGCCCTCACGGAGCTTGCCGTGGAGATCGGGGCCTCGGATGTCCAGCTCCTGACCGGGCCCGTGACACCGGGCGGCGCGTACAGCGGACCCGCCGGCCTCACGCCGGCGGAGTTGCGCGATGCGACGACCGACGCGATCCGCTCTGTGGCCGATCTTGGCGGCCCGAACGGCCTGCGGTATTACCTCGAGCCCGTGGCCTGGACTCCCCTCTCGTCGCTCGCCCAGGCGGCCGATGTCATCGACGCCGTGGGGCGCGAGAACGTGGGCCTGGTCCTCGACTTCTGGCACCTCTGGCAACGAGGCGCCTCGCCGGAGAGCGTCGCTCGCCTCGATCCGCGGATCATCTTCGGCGTCGATCTCGGGGATTCGCTCGGGCCGGCAGACGGCGGAACGCCCGATCAGCGGTCCCGCATGGTCTGGCCCGGCGACGGCGACATTCCCCTGCAGGACTGGGTCGACGCCATCCGATCGACGGGCTTCGATGGGTGGTGGGACAACGAGCTCTACAGCCCACTCCACTGGGAATCAGACGACCCGTTCGCCGTGGGGGCAGGCCTGCTCGAGGTGCTTCGAGGATTGCTGCGGGACTGACCTGCGGTCGAGTATGTTGACGTTGCGTCGGCCCGATGCTACGGTTGCGCAATCGGTTGCAGGTGAGGGGAACGGCCCAATGCGAACGTCCTCGAACAGCTTCGCCGCCGCCAGAGTCGAGTCGTCACCATCGGATCGCGCCGCGCGCGTCGCGGCCTAGGTCGAGCCGGCCAGTGCCATCCAACGGCGGCCCGATCCGGAAGGACGGCCCCCGCCGTCGGGTCCTGCTCAGGGACGTCGCCATGCTGGCGAAGGTCTCGGACTCGACGGCATCGCGCGCGCTCGCCGACGACCAGCGGATCAGCGCCGCCACGCGCGAGACGGTCAAGGCCGCGGCCGCCGAGCTGCGCTACGTCCCCGACGCGGCCGCCCGGAGCCTCCGGGTTCGCCGCACCCGCACGCTCGGCCTTCTGCTGCCGGACCTGCGCGATCCCGTCCATGGTCAGGTCGCCTCCGCCTTCGAACAGGAAGCGCGCCAGCAGGGCTACAGCGTGATGGTCGTGGCCGGCGAGCGGGACCTCGTCCGCGAGCGGCTGGCGCTGCGGATCTTCACCGAGCACGCGTCCGACGGGGTCGCGATCGTGTCGAGCGTGCTGTCGCCGCGCGAACTGCGCGAGCGGATCGATCCGGATCGTCTCGTCCTCGTGTGGCCCGATCACCACAGCCTGCCTCGTCGAAGCGGTCCGCCCATTCGCGGGGTGATCCAGACCGACGACGCGAGCGGGATGCGGTCCGCTGTCGACCACCTGCTGGACGCCGGTTGCCGGCGGATCGCCTATGCCGAGGGCGGCGTCCGCGCATCGAACGCCATCCGCGCCGAGACCGTGGCAGCGACCCTGCGCGATCGAGGCATCCGCACGCCGATGCGCACGTTCGCGGCACCGGTGGACGCCTGGCGCAACCCGGGCGATCTCGCGGCCGAAATTGCCGCCGACCTCCCGGAGGCACTCGTCTGCTATGACGACCAGCTCGCCCTGGGGCTCATGGACGCACTGCGCAATCTCGGGGTCCGGATCCCCGACGACATGGGCATCGTCGGATTCGACGGCATCCCGTTCGCGGCGATATCAAATCCGCGGCTGACGACCGTGGCGGTGCCGTCTGCCGAGATGGGCCGGGTCGCGGCGTCGTCACTCATCCAGGCCGTCCACGAAGGTGCGATGCCGGATGGCGTCCTGCTGCCCCTGGAGCTGGTCGTCCGGGAAAGCACCCGCGGCGCGGCCATTCGCGAAGGCCAGCCATGAAGCCTGGCCGCGGCCCGCGGAACCCCGGCGATCCGTGCCCAGCCCGCCCGTTCCGTTGCCGCTGACGCCGCGGCCGGAGGTCCGCGCAGGCAACGACCTGGACGATCTCGCCCGGCGTGGCCGCCTGCTTGTCGTCGATTCGGTCGCACACAGTGGCGCCGGTCACATCGGTGGCCCGCTGTCGGCCATGGACCTTCTGGTCGCGCTGTTCTTCCGCGTGCTGCGAATCCGTCCGGACGAGCCGGACTGGTCGGATCGCGACCGGTTCATCCTGTCGAAGGGCCACTCGGCCATCGGGCTCTACGCCGTGATGGCACTGAGGGGCTACTTCCCGGTCGAGGAGCTCGCGACATTCGACGCCGGCGACAGCCGGTTGCAGGGCCATCCCGACATGACCCGGCTCCCGGGCCTCGACGCATCAACAGGCTCGCTCGGCCAGGGCCTGGCGGTCGGGCTCGGGATCGCCCTCGGCGCCCGGATGCGAGGCCTTGGATTCCACACGTTCGTGATGCTCGGTGACGGCGAGACCCAGGAAGGAATGGTGTGGGAGAGCGTGATGGTCGCCGCGAAGTACGAGGCAGGCAACCTGACCGCGATCGTCGACTGCAACGGCCTGCAGCAGTACGGATGGCCATTGCCCGCAGGCGAGACGGGTCGGGGCGATCGGCGCGACCCGCTTGCCGGCACGCGCCTTCGAGATGCGCTGGAGGCGTTCGGCTGGCGCGTCCTCGAAATCGACGGTCACGACCACGACGCCATTGTTGCCGCGTGCGAGGACGCGAGGGGCACGGCAACCTCGGGGCAGCCGACCGCGATCCTCGCGACGACCGTGAAGGGCCGGGGCCTGTCATTCACGGAAGGGCGCTTCGAGTGGCACGCCCGAGTGGCCACAGCCGATGAGGTTGGGGCGGCGCGACGGGAACTCGGTGTCGCAGAGGGACCCGGCTCGTGACGCGTGCCATGCGTGACGCCTGGGCGGACGCCCTGTGCGACCTCGCCGTCGAGAACCGCGACCTGCTCGTCCTTGACGGGGACCTCGGGACGTCAACCCGGTCGGATCGCTTCGCCGCCGCGCACCCGGACCGATTCCTCCAGATGGGCATCGCCGAGCAGAACATGGTCGGCGTCGCGGCCGGGCTGGCGACTCTTGGCTACGTTCCATGGGTGTCGTCCTTCGCGGTCTTCCTCACCCATCGCGCCGCCGACCAGGTCCGGATGCTTGTCGCCCAGACGCATGCCAACGTCAAGATCGGCGCAGCCTACAGCGGCCTGCTCACCGGATTCACGGGCAAGACGCACCAGGACGTCGAGGACCTCGCGATCATGCGCGCCATGCCCGGCATGACGGTGATCGCCCCGGCAGACGCGACCGAGTGCGTGGCCGCCGTGAACTGGGCGACGGAAATGCCCGGACCGGTCTATCTCCGGCTGGCTCGAGACGCCGGTTCGGACGTCTTCGACGCCTCGTACCGGTTCGAGCCCGGTGGGGTCATCCGGTTGCGCGATGGGTCGGATGTCCTGCTGGTCTCGACCGGGGTGCAGTCGGCGCGCTGCCTCGAGGCGGCCGACATCCTCGCCTCGAACGGCATCTCGGCCGGCGTGCTCCACGTTCCCTGCCTCAAGCCGGTCGACGCGACGGCCATTGCCGATGCGGCCAGCAGCGTCCCATTGGTCGTCAGCGTCGAGGAGCACTCGGTCATGGGCGGCCTGGGCGGCCTCGTTGCCGAGATCCTCGGCGAACGCGCGCCACGACGGATGGTGCGAATCGGCATTGCCGATACCTGGGGCGAATCCGCCCCGAACGCGTTTCTGCTCGACCGGCACGGACTGTCCGCGGAACGCGTGGCTGAGCGCGTCGCGCGCGAAACGTCGAGCGTCCAGCCCGTCCACAGCGTGGGGCGCTGACACGGATCCAACCCAATTCGCCAGGGAGATCGGATGAGCGCATTCAAGGTGCGGAACCCGCGCAGCATCGGGATCGCGTTTCTCGGCGTCGGCCGGATCGGACGGACGCACCTGGAGACGCTCGCCGGAATCCGCGGGGTTCGGATCGTCGTGGTCGCAGACCTCGATCCCGCCGAAGCCGAGCTCGGCCGGGAGATCGGGCGCGCCGAGCGGGCCACCACGGATGCCCTGGACGCGATCAACGACCCGGCCGTCGAGGCGGTCGTCGTCGTGACCCCGACCAGCACGCACGCGGGCCTCATCGAGGCCGCGCTTCGGGCCGGCAAGGCGATCTGGAGCGAGAAGCCCATCGCCCTCGACCTCGCGGAGACCAGCCGCGTGGTCGCCCTCTGGCGCGAGACCGGCATCCCCGTCCAGATGGGGTTCATGCGACGTTTCGACCCGGGCTACGTGCGAGCCAAGGAGCTGATCGAGTCGGGCGAGCTCGGGCGCGTCGAGCAATTCCGCGCCTACTCCCGCGATACGTACCCGCCGCCGGCCAAGTTCATCCGGGACAGCGGGGGGTCCTTTCTCGACATGAGCGTCCATGACTTCGATCTCGCCCGGTTCCTCGTGGGCGAGGTCGAGGAGGTGTCCGCGTGGGGGAGCAATCTCATCGACAAGCGGTTCGAGGAAGGCGGTGACATCGACACAGCCGTGACCATGCTCCGATTCCGGAACGGCGCCCTCGGGGTCGTCGAGATGTCCCGCCGATCAGCCTGGGGCTACGACATCCGGACGGAAGTCGCGGGCGCGCTCGGAAAAGTCGTGGTCGAGGCAAACCAGAAGACGCCGCTGACCTGGTCGCGGCGGTTCGGCTTCGAAGGCGACCACTACGAGAATTTCCCGGATCGGTTCGAGGTCGCCTACCGGCTCGAGTTCGATGCGTTCATCCGCACGCTGGTCGAAGGGGGCACGCCGACGCCCGGGCCGGAGGACGCCCTCGAGACGCTCCGACTCGCCCTGGCCGCGAAGCGGAGCTGGCTCGAAGGACGGCCGATCCGGGTCGACGACGTCACCGCCGAGGTGCCCGCATGAACGAGGACGTGGTTCGACACGTCCGCGGCGCTCGTGGCCCGGGGACCCTCCTGGAGATCACGCCAGAGAGCGTGGGCTGGCGATACCTGTCGTTCCGGGTCGTGGCGCTTGCCCCTGGAGAGACCCTCGAGGCGAACACCTCGGGGACCGAGGTGGCCATCGTTCCGCTCGCCGGTGCCGGCACCTTCACGTTTGGCGGCGGAACCTACCCCATCTCCCGAACGGACGTCTTCTCCGAGAAGCCCCACGTCCTCTACCTGCCGCCCCGAACCCCGTATGCGATCAGTGCCGTCGAGTCGTTCGAGGTCGCGATCGGCGCCGCCCCGGCCTCCGGCCGCTATCCCGCCCGCCTGTTCGCACCAGGGGAGCTTCCGAGCTTCATGCGAGGCGGCGCCAATGTCGCGCGCGGCGTGACCGCCACGTTCGATCCGGCCTTCCCATCGGAACGCCTCATCGCCTACGAGATCCTCACGCCGAGCGGCAACTGGTCGAGCTTCCCGCCGCACCGGCACGACGGCCGGTTCGGCACGAGCTACCACGAGGAGACGTACTACTTCCGGCTATCGCCCGAGGACGGATTCGCGATCCAGCGCCTGTACACCCGGGATACCGACCTCGACGTGGCCATCCCCGCGGCCGATGGCGACCTGGTGCTCGTCCACGAGGGGTACCACACCGTGGCGACGGCACCCGGCACGAACGCCTATTACCTCAACTTCCTGGCCGGCGAGACGAAGCCGGTCATCCAGTTGAACGACCCGGCCTACGCCTGGATCGCCGAGGACTGGCCGGGCCGGCCCATCGAGATCCCGCTCCAACCGGCGACCTGACCCTCGTCCGGGTCACCGTCCCGCCCGGTCCAGCGTTCAGCGCCCGGCTGCGCCCGGGCCCCCTCCACGCCGCCGATGGCGGAACGTCTCGAGGCTGGCGTCGAAGAACCGCACCATCCGGGCCCGCTCGGCCGGGTCGACCACCGCCGCCAGCTCGGCGACCCAGGTCCGGGCACCGGCGATGACCTGCTCGACGACCTCGGCCTCCTCCTCGGGCGCGACGAACGGCCGGCCATTGATCTCGACGTAGACAGGCGACGTGTGGGCTGCCATCGACGTCGTGAATGCCGACTCGATCTCGTTCGGGCTTCGTGTCCGCGCCGCGATCCAGGCCCCGGATGTGATCTCGACCGTTTCGTGAAGCGTGAGCTCGGTCGCCGCCGGCGCGCTCGTGGCCGCCACGACACGGCCGTTGACCACCAGCTCGAGGTCGCTGAGGACAGCCTGGGCGGCGCGCGCGCGGGCGGTCACCTCGAGCTGACCCGGCGAACGCATGCGGATCACGTCACCCGGCTCGCGGCCGTCGACCCCGAGCTCGAGGATCGGGCCTGACGTGACGAAGGTCCGACCGGCACGGACGGCGGCCGCCCACGACTCGAACGTGAGCGGCCCGTCGGCCAGGAGATGGCCATACGTGCGAACGGCGCCGATCGGGACCTCGGCCGACATCTTGTCCGTCCCGGCCACGACCGGCAGCCGATAGCCCAGGTTCAGGAAACGGTACCACTCGAGCACCGATGGATCGTCGAGACCGGGCGCGAGCGCCTGGGTCTCCAGTGCGTCTATCTTGCCGGCGACGATGTCGGCGGCGATCTCCGCATAGGGCAACGGGAAGTGCGCCGCGACGACCAGGCCGCCGGCCG
>JAXDKX010000314.1:0-3178 GCA_034666905.1 Chloroflexota bacterium
GGATCTCGAGGCTCGCCTGGGTCTCGATGCCCTTCGTGAGGGCGTGATTGCCGAGCTGGCTGGACTCGGAACGTTCGGGATCGCGCGCCAGGCGACGGCGTCCGGATCGGCGCCTGCCCGAGTCGACCCGGGGGGTCGTACCCCCGAACCGCCCGACCCCGACCGGGAGGAGGCAGGGCTCTCGGATGAAGTTGCCGCACTCGAGGCCGCCCTCGCCGCGGTGGCACCGATCTGGGCGGAACATCCTCCAGCCGAGGCGCCACCGACCGCGGCCCGACTTGGCCAGCTCCGTCGCCGGTTCCAGGAGCTCGGGGCCGTCAATCCCTACGCCGTCGACGAGTACGGCGCCCTGCGCGATCGACTCGAGACGCTCGACGGGCAGGCAACCGATCTGCTGACGGCGATCGCCCGCACTCGCGAGCTGATCGTCGAGCTCGACACGATGATCTCGGATCGCTTCCGCACCACGTTCCGGGCACTCGAGTCGGCGTTCGCGAGGCGCTTCGAGCAGCTCTTCGGGGGCGGCTTCGCTCGGCTGTCCCTCACCGATCCGTCGGACATCGGCTCGAGCGGGATCGAGATCGTCGCCCGGCCACCCGGCAAGAAGACCCAGGCCCTCGCGATGCTGTCGGGCGGCGAGCGTGCGCTGACCGCCGTCGCCCTGCTGTTCGCGATGCTCGAGGTCAGGCCGGTGCCGTTCTGCGTCCTTGACGAGGTCGACGCGGCGCTCGACGAGGCAAACATCGGACGATTCGCGGATGCCCTGCGCAGCCTGGCCCACGTCACCCAGTTCATCGTGATCACCCACAACCGCGGAACCATCGAGGCCGCCGACGCGCTCTATGGCGTGACGTCGGGGGACGATTCGGTCAGTCGGGTCATCAGCCTGCGGCTGGACGAGGCCCAGGCGCTCGCCGCGCGAGACCCTGAACTCGCTTCTGCCGGCTGACCGAGCGTAGCGATGCCATTCTGGCGACGACAGCCGCAGGATCCGGACGCGCCCGAACGACGGGACGTCGTCGAGCCCGCGCCACTCGGCCCAGTCGACTGGTTACGCCCGGCAGCCGAGCCGGCCGTCGAACCTGAACCGGTCGAGGCGGCGCCTCCCATCGAACCGGAACCTGGCGAGCCGGAACCCATCGTGCCGGCGCCGTTTCTCGACGCCCCGCCGCCGGTGGCCCTCGACGCGGGTCTCGCCAGGACCCGCAGTGGCTTCATGTCGCGCTTGCGCGGATTCCTCGGATCGGAGGCCGGCGACGGTCCTTCCTGGGACGACGTCGAGGAGACCCTCATCGCAGGCGACGTTGGTGCAGCCCTCGCGATCGCGCTCGTCGAGCGAGCCCGGGGCCGGCACGACCCGGGCGGCCCCGAGGCAGCGATCCGCGCAGAGCTGGCCGCGCTGCTCGTCTGGCGCGACCCCGCGTGGGCACCGCGACCCGCCGTCAGCGGCGGTCCAGCGGTGGTGCTCGTCGTGGGCGTGAACGGGACGGGCAAGACCACGACGATCGGCAAGCTTGCAAGCCGCTGGCGGCTCGAGGGCCACACGATCATCCTCGCTGCGGCCGACACGTTTCGGGCGGCGGCCATCGACCAGCTCCGGATCTGGGCCGATCGGGCCGGCGTCCCCGTGGTCGCCCACGCCCCCGGCGCCGATCCAGGCGCCGTCGTCTACGACGCCCTGGACGCGGCGATCGCCCGCGGTGCCGATCTGGTCATCGCCGACACGGCCGGGCGCCTCCACACGCGCTCGAACCTGATGGACGAGCTCGCGAAGGTCCGCAGGATCGTCGGCAAGCGGATGCCCGGCGCCGTCCCGGAGACGCTCTTCGTCCTCGACGCGACGACCGGCCAGAACGGCCTTGCCCAGGCGAAGGCCTTCCACGAGGCGGTTGGCCTGACCGGGATTGTCCTGACGAAGCTCGATTCGACGGCGAAGGGCGGGATCGTGTTCGCGATCGAGGACGCGCTCGAAGTACCGGTTCGGTTCGTCGGGCTGGGGGAGGGAATCGGGGACCTCGTCCCGTTCGAGCCGGATGCCTTCGTGGCGGCCCTCTTCGCCTGACCGCCGATCAGCCGCCGACCGGCTGGTCCCGCTCGACCTCCACGGCGATCGCGGCGGCCTCGGCCAGGGCACCCGCGCCGCCGGCCGAGCGTGGCGTTGACGGTTCGATCACGGTCCGGAGCGTCCGGACGGGCGATGCCCACAGGATCGCCGCCCCCGCCAGGCCGCCGAGCGGCGCCAGCCACGATGTCGCCCGCAGCCCGATCGCCTCGGCAAGGAATCCGGCGACCAGCGTCGCGGCGAGCTGCGAGATCATGGCCGCCACGTGGAACGTCGAGGTGACGCGGCCCAGGGCACGATCCCGGACCAGGGTCTGGCGGACCGAGACCTCGGTCACGTCGTAGACGGTCACGGCGGAATCGGCGACCAGCTGTTGCATGACCAGGCAGCCGACGGCGACCAGCGGCAGCCCTGACGGTGCCAGCGGAATGAAGGCGTTGCCGAGCGCGGACAGCAGCATCGCGCTGATCGCGACCCGGCCGATCCCCCAGCGGCGCGTGGCGCGGGCCGCGATCACGGCGCCGATGAACGACGAGAAGCCACCGACGCCGGCGATCACCCCGATCGCAGCCGGTCCCAGGCCCAGGTCCCGGAGGGCGAACAGGAACCAGGTCGCACCGAAGATGCCCCACAGCGCGGCCAGGGCCATCTGCGCTCCGGCGAACGCGCGGAGGACCGGGTCGTGGACGACGAGGCGGAGGCCTTCGCGGATCTCATCCAGCACGGGCTCGCGGTCCTCAGGCGCCGGAGGAGGAGGCTCGCGCCGGCGAATCGATCCGAGCAACACAGCTGACGCCACGAACGAGATGGCATCGATCGCGATCGCGAACGGCGCCGTCAGAACCTGGACCAGGAAGCCGCTGATCCCGAACGCCATGAACTCGGCGGCCGATCCGCTGGCCGCGAGGGCGGCATTCGCGTCGACGAGGCGATCGCGCTCGACGATCGTCGGCAGGTACGCATTGGCCGCCGAGTCGAAGAACGTCGTCAGGATCGCCGCCAGGCCGGCCACCACGAGCAGGTGCCAGTACGTCAGGGCGCCGAGGGCGAAGGCGAGCGGGATCGAGCCCAGCAGGACCGCCCGCCCGAGGTCGGCCCAGATCAGGACCGGCCGGC
>JAXDKX010000315.1:0-8411 GCA_034666905.1 Chloroflexota bacterium
GCCAGGTCGCCGGGATCCGTCGCGCGCTCGACGCCGCGGGCCAGCACGACGCCGCGATCTTGGCGTACGCCGCGAAGGCCGCCTCCGCGTTCTACGGCCCGTTCCGGGAGGCGGCGGACAGTGCGCCGGCCTTCGGCGATCGTCACAGCTACCAGATGGACCCGGCCAACAGCCGCGAGGCAATGCGCGAGATGGCGCTCGACGTGGACGAAGGCGCCGACATGCTGCTCGTCAAGCCGGCGCTGCCCGGCCTGGACCTGATCGCCGCGGCGCGTGCCCGGTTCGACCTGCCGATCGCCGCGTACCAGGTCTCGGGCGAGTACGCGATGCTGATCGCAGCTGCCGAGCGTGGCTGGCTCGACGGACGCCGATCGATGATCGAAGCCGTCACCGCCATCGTCCGGGCGGGGGCCGGGATCGTGATCACGTACGCGGCAGCGGACCTCGCGAGCTGGCTGCGGGAGGAGCGATGAGCACCGGCGAGCAGGTCTACATCCAGACGCTTGCCCTCGGCCTCGATCCGGCCTGGCGCCGGCGAAGCGACGAGGAGCGTCACGACGACGGCTGCCGGTTCTCCGAGGCCGAGGCGGCCGCGGAGCAGGCGGGGGTGCGCAGCATCACGTACTCGTCGATCGGGCTCGAGGCGGGCGTGGATCTCCTCTTCTGGCGGATGGCGCCCACGGTCGACGCCCTGGAGGACGCGGCCGCCGGACTCCTGCGGGCCGGTCTCGGCCGGTGGCTCACGGTGCGCCACTCGCTGGTCGGCCGGATCGGGCCGTCCCAGTACGTCAGGAAACCGACCGAGCAGGAGCAATCGCTGTTCGGCGGCGAGCGATCCAGGTATCTCGTCGTTTATCCGTTCACGAAGAGCACCGACTGGTATCTCCTGTCTCGCGAATCGCGCCAGGGAATCATGAACGAGCACATGCGCGTCGGTCACGAGTACCCGATGATCCGCCAGGCCCTGGCCTACTCGTTCGGGCTCGATTCGCAGGATTTCGTCGTGGCCTACGAGACGGACGACCTGGTCGCATTCGGCGACCTCGTCCGGGCGCTGCGCGGAACGGAAAGCCGGCGCTCGACGGTAAGCGACACCCCGATCCTCCTGGGGATCCATCGCCCGCTCGACGAGATCCTGGCTCTCCTGGGCGCCGGCTGATGACTGGAACCGCGATCGGCTCGAGGACGGCCACGCTCGTCGGGCGCGCCGAGCGGCTCTTTCCGGGCGGGGTGAACAGCCCGGTTCGGGCGTTTCGGGCCGTCGGCCGGCCGCCGCTCCTGCTCGAGCGAGGTGCCGGTCCGCACGTCTGGGATGTGGAGGGACGGCGATACGTGGATTACGTCGGCGCGTGGGGTCCGGCCATCCTCGGCCACGCCCATCCGGCCGTGATCGAGGCGGTGGTCCGGGGCGCCTCGAACGGCCTCGCGCTCGGAGCGACGCATCCGCTGGAGATCGAGCTGGGCGAGGCGATCCGGCAGGCCATGCCGTCGATGGAGCGCCTCCGCTTCACCTCGTCCGGCACGGAGGCCGTGATGAGCGCCCTGCGCCTGGCGCGCGCTGCGACCGATCGAGACCTCGTGGTCAAGTTCGCCGGGGCGTACCACGGACATTCCGACGGCCTCCTCGTCGAGGCGGGTTCCGGTCTGGCAACGCAGGGGATCGCCAGCAGTGCGGGCGTGCCCGACGCGGTGGCCGCGACGGCCATCGTGCTGCCGTGGAACGATGTCGCGGCCGTCAGCCGGGCCTTCGCGGAGCGACCGGGCGCGATCGCGGCGGTGGTCGTCGAGCCGGTGATCGCCAATGCCGGGGTGATCGCTCCCGATCCGGGTTACCTCGAGCACCTGCGCGCGGTCACCAGGGCGAACGGGGCACTGCTGGTCTTCGACGAGGTCATCACCGGGTTCCGGGTCGCGGCCGGAGGCGCACAGGAGCGATTCGGCATCGAGCCGGACCTGACCACGCTCGGCAAGATCATCGGCGGTGGCATGCCTGTTGGCGCTTACGGCGGTCGCGCCGAGTTGATGGAGCTGGTGGCGCCGGCGGGGCCGGTCTACCAGGCCGGAACCTTGTCCGGTCACCCACTCTCGATGGCAGCCGGGATCGCCACGCTGGCCGAGCTCACTCCGGACCGCTACGCCGCTCTCGAGGAGACCGCCGCGGTCCTCGCTGCCGGCCTGCGGGACGCCGCCGAGGAGACCGGCAGAGAGGTTTCGATCGCCAGCGTCGGGCCGCTCCTGACGGTCTTCTTTCGGCCCACGCTGCCGCGCGATGCCTCCGAAGCGCTGGCCTCCGACCGCGACGCCTATGCCCGATTCTTCGGCTTGATGCTCGACCAGGGCATCTTCCTGCCGCCGTCGCAGTTCGAGGCGTGGTTCGTGTCGATGGCCCACCGCGTTGTCGAGATCCAGGCGACGATCGAGGCCGCCCGGGTGGCGTTCCGGTCGTCCGGCGCGTGAACGATCGCTTCCTGCGTGCCTGCCGGCACGAGCCGGTGGACGCGACGCCGGTCTGGTTCATGCGCCAGGCCGGGCGATCGTTCAGCGCGTACCGCAAGCTGCGCGAGCGATACGGCATCCTCGAGCTCGCCAAGACGCCCGAGCTGTGCGCCGAGGTCACGCTGATGCCGGTTCGTGAGCTCGGCGTTGACGCGGCCGTCCTGTTCGCCGACATCATGCTGCCGCTCGAACCGATGGGCGTCGGCTTGCGGATCGAACCGGAGATCGGTCCGATCATCGACCGGCCGATTCGCTCGGCCGCCGACGTCGATGCGCTTCGGCCGTTCGATCCCGCCGGGGTCTACTTCACCCTCGACGCCATTCGCCTCGTGCGAAGCCAGCTGGATGGGGCGGCCGGCGTCATCGGGTTCTCGGGCGCTCCATTCACGCTCGCGTGCTACCTCATCGAGGGCCGTCCATCGCGCGACTTCGCGATGGCCAAGGCATTCATGTACGGCGAACCCGAGGCCTGGCATCGGTTGATGGAGCGCCTGTCGGGCATGGTCATGGAGTACCTCGCGGCACAGGTCGAGGCGGGCGCCGAGGTGGTCCAGGTCTTCGACAGCTGGGTCGGCGGTCTCGGACCGGCCGACTACCGGGAGTTCGTCCTGCCGCACGTTCGACCGATCTTCGCGGCCATCCAGGGCACGCCGGCGATCCATTTCGGGACCGGCACGGCGGCCCTCCTGGAGCTGCTCGCCGAGGCCGGTGGCGACGTCATCGGGCTCGACCACCGCGTCTCCCTGGCGGACGCGTGGCGGCGGGTCGGCTACGACCGTGGGGTCCAGGGCAACCTGGACAGCTCCCGGCTACTGGCCGGCTGGGAAGCCACCCGGGATGGGGCGCGCGCCGTCCTCGATCAGGCCGGAGGCCGGACGGGCCACGTCTTCAACCTCGGTCATGGCGTCCTGCCCCAGACGGACCCGCTGGTGCTTCGTCGACTGGTCGACTTCGTCCACGAGGAGACGGCGCGCACCGGAGCGGCGAGCGGCGTCGTGGCATGAGCGGCCCGGAGCGCAGGGGAGTCCTCCTTATGACCTACGGCTCGCCCGCGTCGTTCGACCGGGAAGATGTGCGGGCCTACCTCGCCCGCGTCCGCGGAGGCCGTGAGCCAGACGCCGAGCTCGTCACCGAGTTCACTCGCCGCTATCGCGTCATCGGCGGCTCGCCGCTCGTCGGGATCACGCAGTCGCAGGCCGCCGCGCTGGCGGAGTCGCTGGGCTGGCCGGCAAATGCCGGGATGCGTTTCTCCGCGCCGTCGCTCGCGGCCGGCATGCGGGAGCTGGCAGCCCGGGGTGTCGAGGAAATCGCCGCGATCGTCCTCTCGCCCCAGTTCTCGCCGATGCTGATGGGCGGCTATGCCACGGCTCTCGAGGCAGCACGGGCAGAGCTCGGCAACGGAGCGCCCCGGGTCACCGTGGCCGGCGCGTGGCACGACCAGCCGGCGTTCATCGGGGCGCTCGCCGATCGGGTAGGGGAGGCCCTGGCGACCCTGCAACCCGGGGAGCGCGAGACCATCGCGGTGCTCATGACGGCCCACAGCCTCCCGAAGCGCGTCGCGGACCAGGAGCCGGCCTATCTCGCCCAGCTGCGCGAGACGGCCGAGGCCGTTGCCGCGCGAGCTGGCCTGCGACACGAGCAGTGGCGCTTCTGCTGGCAGAGCGCGGGCCACGAGCCGGGCGAGTGGATGAAACCCGATTTCGCCGACCTGATGCCCGAATTCGCTGCCGCTGGCCGGCGCTCGGTCCTGGTCGTTCCGGTCCAGTTCCTCGCGGACCACCTCGAGATCCTCTACGACGTCGACATCGGTGCGCGCGAGCAGGCGGAACAGTGCGGCCTGGCCTTCCATCGCATCGCGTCACTCAATGCCGCTCCCGGACTGATCGATGCCCTGGCTGCAGTCGCGCGAGAGACCCTGGGCGACCGCTGAGGCATCGTCCGCGCAGGAGAGGGCGGAATTCGGCTGGGCGACCGGACCCGTTGGCCTAGTGGACAGTTCAGGTCTGGACCGCCAACGTCGGAGGGTGGAGACCTACATGCATCCGATGGACGTCGCGGCAAGGCTGCCGGGTCCGACGCCACCGGCCGAGATCCTCGTGAACCGCGCGCGGCCAGATCAGGATCGTCGCGACAGCGACGGGCGCCCGGCGCATGCCTGGGACGGCCTCTGGGATCGGCTCACCGTACGATCGATCCTGCTCATCGGCCTGCCGATCCTTGGCCTGCTCATGGTCCTGAACGCCACCAACGCCGGCGGCCTGGTGGTGTTCTGGGAGCTCGCCTACACGACGCACGGCGGCCTGCTTGCCATCGCCGTTGCCGCCAGCGCGGCGCACCAATCGAGCGGCCTGGAGCGCCGCCTCCGCTATCTGGTCGCCCTCGCGGCAGCGTCCTGGGGCGTGGGCCAGGCGTGCTGGATCGTCCAGATCGCGACGGGTTACACCGGCTTCCCGACGCCATCGGACATCGGCTATCTCGGCATCGTCGTTCCGGTCGCCATTGCCTTCGTCCTCGCGGTCCACGGTCGCGTGCCTCGGGCACAGGAGCTGGCCGTCTATCTCGACTCCGCGGCGATCTTCCTGGCCATCAGTGGCGCGATTCTCACGGTCTATGGACGTGGCCTCGCGTCCAGCGGCGTCCTTGCCGCGTCCGTGACAGTGGCGTATCCCATCCTCCATCTCGCAACGGCTGGCGCCGGACTCGTCGCCCTCCTGGCGATCCGCGGGACCTTCCGGGCAGCCGGTGGCTATCTCCTCCTCACGGGTTTCGCGGTGGTCGGCCTGGCCTGGGTCGAATGGTTGCGCGAGGCGCTCGTCGCAACTCCTCCGGCCGGCAGCCTCATCAACTACTTCTTTCCGATCGGCGTGGTGATCATCGGACTCGGCGGAGCGAGCTGGCGAGTCGGCGAGCCCTCGAGCGCCGGGTCGAGGCGGACGCCGGCAGCGATCCTGGCCGCTCTGCCCCTGGTTGCGCTGTTCGGGAGTGCCGCCCTCACGTTCATCCGGCACCTGTCGACTCCCGAGCTCGGGGTTGCCGATGCGGCGGCCCTCGGCGTCATCGTGCTCGCCGGTGTTCGCCAGACGCTCCTTCTGCGCGAACAAGGGCGGGCTCGCGACGATCTCGAGCAGGCCCTGGAGCAGCGCGCCGAGGCCGACTCGCGCTACCGCTCGCTCGTCGAGAGCGTGCCGGCGGCCGTGTACATCGATGTCGCCGATCCGGTCTTCGTCGGCGGTGGGCGGATCTCCTACATGAGCCCCCAGATCGAATCGATCCTGGGCTATCCACCCGAGGCGTTCACGACCGATGCCGACCTTTGGCCGCGGCTGATCCACCCGGCCGATTACGACCGGACCATCGCCGCGTACAACGAGCACTGGCGCTCCGCGCAGCCCCTCCGCGTCGACTACCGGATGATGGCGAAGGATGGGACCGTGGTCTGGATCCATGACGAGGCCTACAGCAGGTTGGAGGGCGCGCCGGCCGTCCGTCGGGTCTCCCAGGGCCTCGTCGTCAACACGACCGACCAGAAGCGTCTCGAGGAGCAGCTCCTCCACGACGCGCTTCACGACCCGCTCACGGGGCTCGCCAATCGCGTGCTGTTCCGCGACCACGTCGAACGCGCGCTGGCAGCCCGCCGGCGGCGGCGAAGCAAGGTTGCCGTACTGTTCCTCGATCTCGACAACTTCAAGGTGGTCAACGACTCGCTGGGGCACCTGGCGGGCGATCGCCTGCTCGTCGAGGTTGCCCGTCGTCTCAGCTCGACGATCCGCGCGACGGACGTTGCGGCTCGTCAGGGCGGCGACGAGTTCACGGTCTTGCTCGACCGGGTCAGGAGCGTGGAAGAGGCGACCGTCTCCGCGGATCGTCTCGCCGCGGAGCTCCGCAAGCCGATCGAGCTCGATGGGCGGATCTTCGTGGTCGGCGTCAGCATCGGGATCGCAATGGCCGGCGAGCCGGGGATCGCGGCGGACGACCTACTGGCGCACGCGGACGCCGCGATGTACGAGGCCAAGGCCCATGGCCGGGGCCGTCACGCCGTCTTCGACCCGTCGATGCGGATTCGTGCGAGGAGCCGCCTCGAGATGGAGACAGAGCTTCGAACGGCGATCGAACGCGAGGAATTCGAGCTGCACTACCAGCCGATCGTCGACCTCGCGACCAATCGGATCGCTGGCTTCGAGGCGCTCGTCCGCTGGCAGCACCCGAAACGTGGGCTTGTCGCGCCGATGGAGTTTATCCCGCTGGCCGAGGCGACCGGCCTGATCGTGCCCCTCGGGCGTCTCGTGACGGAAGCGTCCTGCCGCGAGCTGCGCGCCTTGCGCGACGCGGGCATCGGTGGCGGCCTGACGATGAGCGTCAACGTCTCCCCACGCCAGGCGATCGAGCCAGGCTTCGCAGCGGAAATCGGAGCCATCCTGGGCGCGACCGGGCTCGAGCCATCGGCGCTCGTCCTGGAGATCACGGAATCGCTGATGCTCGAAGCGTCGGCGGCCAGCGACAGCTCGCTCAGCCAGCTTCGCGACATGGGCGTCCAGCTGGTGGTCGACGATTTCGGCACCGGCTTCTCTGCGCTCGAATACTTCAAGCGGTTCGCCGTGCACGGCCTCAAGATCGACCGCTCGTTCATCGACGGTCTGGGCCGGTCGCGCGAGGACACCGCGATCGTCACCGCCACGCTTGCCTTCGCCAGCGCCCTTGGCCTGACGGTCACGGCCGAAGGCGTCGAAACCGCGGATCAGCTCGAGCGTCTGCGCGCGCTCGGCTGTCTGCAGGGCCAGGGCTTCCTGTTCTCGCGGCCGGTCCCGGCTTCGGATGTGCCCGCGCTGCTTGCGGCCACGGGCCTGCCCCTCCCGCCGCGACTCCTCGCTGCCTGACCTCGGTCGCCCGTCGATCGCCGCTGGGTGGCGACGTCAGCCCTTGATCGCGCCGCTCAGCCCGGGGCCGCGCAGGAAGAGACGCTGGAAGAGCAGGAACAGGGCGATCGGGATGAGGCTGGATATCGTCAGAGCGGCGATGAAGATGTCGAGCTCGGTCGCCGGCTGGAGCGTGGGCAGCCGGACGGACAGCGGTTGCAGGTTTGGATTCCGCAGCACCAGCAGCGGCCAGAGATAGTCCTTCCACGTCGCGATCACGGCGAAGACCGATACGACGCCGAGGATCGGGCGCGACATCGGCAGGACGATTCGCCAGAACAGCTGGAAGGGACCGGCCCCGTCGACCCGCGCAGCGTCAAAGATCTCGCGCGGCAGGTTGTCGAAGAACCGCTTGATCACGATGACGTTGAATGCGCTCGCGCCGGCCGGCAACCAGACGGCCCAGAACGTGTCGATCATCCGCACGTGGAGGAGCGGTACGTCCACCACGGTCAGGTAGAGCGGGACGAGCAGGACGATCGACGGCACGAACAGGGTTGCCAGGACGAGTCCCGTGAGCACGCGGTGGAATCGCGGCCTCAGGACCGACAACGCGTAGCCCGCGGTCGTGGCGACCACGATCTGGACGATCCATGAGCCCACCGCAATCCAGATCGTGTTCAGCAGGTAGCGGTCGATATGGGTCCGCGACCAGGCCGTCGCAAAGTTGCCCAGGTCGAACCCATTTGGCCACATGGCCATAGGCGTCCGCAGCGTGTCCTGGGTCGGCGTGATCGACGACTTGGCCATCCACAGGAGTGGCCCGAGGCCCACGATCAGCAGGAAGATCAGGGTCGCGCCATGGATGATCCGGAGGGTCCACCGGACCCGCCGCCGCCGCCAATCCGCCGTCGAGACGATGCCGCGCTCGACCTGCGCTTGGGTCCGGGGTTTTCGGCCGCGCCGCAGCAGGCTCACGAGGAGGTGCTCCACGACCGCGTCAGCCAGAAGTAGACCGCCGTGAATACCCCCAGGAAGGCCGCGAGCATGACGCTCAGGGCC
>JAXDKX010000316.1:0-7480 GCA_034666905.1 Chloroflexota bacterium
TGACCGATGCGGTCCACCAGCGTCTCCGCAGCGCGTCGCTGCTGATCATCCGCGCGCTCGGTGTCGAAGGCGGCTGCAACGTCCAGTTCGCGCTCTCCCCGGACTCGACCGAACATGCCGTCATCGAGGTCAACCCGCGCGTCAGCCGGAGTTCCGCGCTGGCGTCCAAGGCGACCGGCTACCCGATCGCCCGGGTCGCCGCCCAGATCGCGGTCGGTCGACGGCTGGCCGAGATCCCCAACGTGGTGACCGGAACGACCGTTGCCGCGTTCGAGCCTGCGCTCGACTACGTTGTGGTCAAGCTGCCGCGCTTTCCGTTCGACAAGTTCCCGACCGCCGACCGGACGCTCGGCAGCCAGATGAAGGCGACGGGCGAGGTGATGGCGATCGATCGGACCTTCGGCTCCGCCCTCAACAAGGCGCTCCGCGGGCTCGAGCAGGCCGGCGTGGGGCCGCTTGCCGAAGACCCGTCGTGGCGCCCCACGTTCGACTACCTCGCGGCGGTCTATGGCGGCGACCCCGACGCCGACGAGCCGATCCGGTGGGTCGACGACTCGGGCGCAGCGTGCGAGTCGACTCGACACGCGCAGCGGACCGCCTCCCCCATCGTGCTGCGCCGGTTCCTGGAGCCTTCGGACAGCCGCCTCTGGCGAATCCTCGGGCTGATGCGGCGTGGCATACCCGAAGCCGTGATCGGCGATGTCACCGGGATCGCCTCGTGGTTCCTGGGCGAGATGGGCCGCAACGTGGCGCTCGAGGGCGAGGCCCGCCAGGCGGGCGCCCGTCTCGGTGACCCCGCGGATCCGGCCGCAGCGGAGCTCCTCGCGACGCTCAAGCGAGCCGGTTTCGGAGATCGCGAACTGGCGGGTCTCGCCGGCATCGACCAGGAGGCTCTTCGCGCGACCCGGCTGGCACTCGGGCTCCGGCCGGGCTACGCGATGGTCGACACGTGCGCCGCCGAGTTCGCGGCCGAAACCCCGTACTTCTATTCGACCTACGCGGCCGCCGGGTCGCCGCCAGAGGCACCACCGGTCGAACGGGAGGCCGCGCTCGTCATCGGGTCCGGGCCGGTGAGGATCGGGCAGGGGATCGAGTTCGATTATTGCGCCGTCCAGGCCGCCGATACGCTCCGCCGGGCCGGCTGGCGCGCGGTCATGATCAACTCGAACCCGGAGACGGTTTCCACCGATTTCGATGCCAGCTCACGCCTCTACTTCGAACCGCTCGATCCCGAGAGTGTTCGCAGCGTGATCGAGGCGGAGACCCCCGATGGCGCCCCGCTCCTGCCGGCAGTTGTCGCGTACGGCGGGCAGACACCGCTCAACCTGGCGAGCTCCCTGGCTGCTGCCGGGGTCCCGTTGCTCGGCTCCGACCTCGAGGCGATCGACCAGGAGGAGGAGCGGACCCGCTTCTCGGCGCTCCTCGACCGGCTCGGGATCCCGCAGCCCGAGGGCGGGATGGCGCACAGCGTCGAGGAGGCCCTGACCCTTGCCGAGCGGATCGGCTACCCGGTCATCGTCCGCCCGTCGTTCGTGATCGGTGGGCTGGCCATCGACTTCGCCTACGCCCCCTCGGACCTCGCCCGGCAGCTGGCGGCCGCGACCGTCGTCGATCCCGATCGGCCGGTCCGGATCGATCGCTACCTGGAAGGGGTCGAGGTCGACGTCGATGCCATCTCGGATGGCAGGCTCGTGCTGATCCCGGGGCTCCTCGAGCACGTCGAGCGAGCCGGCGTGCACAGCGGAGACTCGGTCGGCATGTTCCCGCCGCAGACCGTGTCGGTTGGCGACCAGGAGCTGATCGTGGCGACGATGGAGCGGATCGTCCTGGCGCTCGGGGCGCGGGGCCTCGTCAACGCCCAGTTCATCGTTCGCGAGGACGGTGTCTACCTGATCGAGGTCAACCCAAGGGCGTCGCGGACCGTCCCGTTCATGTCCAAGGTGACCGGCGTCCCGATGGTCGAGCTGGCTGTCCGGATCTCGCTTGGGGCGACCCTTCCGGAGCTCGGCTGGGGTGGGGGACTCCTGCCGCCGCCGCCCCTGGTCGCGGTCAAGGCACCGGCCTTCTCGACCGCCAAGCTGCGCGGGGTCGATCCGTCGGTGGGACCGGGAATGCAGTCGACTGGCGAGGTCATCGGGATCCACACGGATCCACGGGTCGCCCTGGCGAAGGCCCTGCTCGGGGCCGCGCTCGTCCCGCCGCGAGCCGGCGAGGATGGCGCGCTCGCGCTCGTGTCCATTGCCGATCGCGACAAGGTGCTCCTCTCGAGGCTGGCCGCGGCGCTCTCCGGCGCGGGCTACCTGCTGGCGGCCACCCCCGGAACGCGAGCGGCGCTGGCCGCGGCCGGCTATGACTCCCGGCCGGTTGCCAAGCTCGGTGAGGCCCCCATCGAGGCGATCGGCGAAACGCCGATCCTGGATCTCATCGGTTCGGGTGAGGTCCGGCTGGTCGTGAACACCCCGACCCCTCGCTCCGGGGCCGTGCGGGACGCCGCGGAGATCCGCCATGCCGCGACCGCCGAGGGAATCCTGTGCCTCACCGCGATGGAAACCGCGGTTGCCGCCGCCGAAGCGCTCGATCCGGCGATTGCCGGGCGGCTCGCCGAAGTCAGGTCGCTGGAGTCCTGGGTGCCGAGCGGCGCCCCAGTTGCTGTCTAGGTGGCGGGAGTCGGCGTGATCGGCGGCGCCCCGGACCAACCCGGGCCGAAGGCGGTACGATCGTCCTCTACCTGACGTCCGCGGCCGCCCTGGCCGCACCAAACCCCGAGGTCTCGTGTGTCAACGTCCGTCCCTGAGGTCGTCTTCAGCGACCAGCGCCTTGCCAATGGTCTCCGTGTCATCGTGGCGGAGGATCACCTGGCGCCCGTGGTCGCGATCAATCTCTGGTACGACGTCGGTTCCAAGCACGAGGTCCCCGGCAAGACCGGATTCGCCCATCTCTTCGAGCACGTCATGTTCCAGGGCTCGCGCCACCTGGGGAAGGCCGAGCACGTGGCGATCGTCCAGGCGGCCGGCGGCACGATGAACGGGTCGACGTGGCTGGACCGGACGAACTATTTCGAAACCATGCCGGCCCACCAGATGGAGCTCGGGCTGTGGCTCGAAGCGGATCGGATGGCGACCCTGCTCGATGCCCTCAGCCAGGAGAACCTCGACAACCAGCGTGAGGTCGTCAAGAACGAGAAGCGCTGGTCGTACGACAATCGCCCGTACGGATCGTGGCAGGAGAAGCTCCAGGCACATCTCTTCCCGCCGGAGCATCCCTACCACCACACCACGATCGGCTCGATGGACGATCTCGACGCTGCATCCATCGAGGACGTCAGCGCCTTCTTCCGGACCTATTACGCGCCAAACAACGCGGTCGTGTCGGTGGTGGGCGATGTCGATACCGCGCAGGTTCGCGCAGCCGCCGAGCGCTACTTTGGGCGGATCCCGGCGAACCCGAACATCCCGCCACTAGGCGACCTCTCGCTGCCGCCGACCCTCGGCCACGAGATTCGGGAAACGGTCTACGACCGGGTGCCGCTGCCGCGGATCCACGTCGCCTTCCGTGCGCCGGTCTTTGGCGACCCGCGGCTCGATGCACTCGAGATGGCCGGCCAGATCCTTGCTGGCGGTAAGGGGAGCCGGCTCAACCGGCGGCTCGTCCGCGAGGAGCGGATCGCCCAGGACGTCACGCTCTTCACGATGGGATTCATCGGTGGCGCGTCGATCTGTGCCGGTTGGGCCACGGTGAGGCCGGGCGTCGACGTGGCCCGTGTCGAGGCCGCCTACCACGAAGAGCTGGAGCGCCTGACCAGGGAGCTCGTGAGCGACGACGAGCTGGCCCGGGCGAAGGCCCTGACCGAGGCGGATGAGCTCGGATCCCTGCAACGGGTCGAGGAGCGCGCGGACCGGCTGTCGATGTTCGCGACCCTGTTCGACGACCCGGCGATGATCAACACGATGCTGCCCCGCTACCTCGCGGTGACGCCCGAAGCCATCCGCGACGCCGCCGCCGAGGTCTTTCGAGCGGACAACCGGCTGGTGCTGACCTACCTGCCCGAAGGTCCATCGGCCGGCGACGTCGCACTGCCGGAGACCGGAAACGAAGCCAACGACGACGAGGAGGCAGCAGCGTGAGCACCACCGTCGAGCCTCGACCCGACGACACGGTGATCGCGGAGCGACCGCAGGCCGGTGCGCCTCGCCCGTACGAGTTCCCGTCCGTCGACTCACAGAAGCTGGCCAACGGCCTGTCGATCGTGGTCGCCAACCTGCCGGGACGGCCACTCATATCGGCCTCGATGGTGATCCGCGGTGGCGTCTCGGAGGAGCCAGCGGCATTGGCCGGAAGCACCGTGCTCGCCGCGCGCGCCCTGTCCGAGGGGACGGAGCGGTACGAGGCCATCGAGCTTGTTGAGGCCACCGAGCGATTGGGCGCATCGCTTCACGCCGATGCCGGCTGGGACGCCGTGAGCGTCAGTATCGACGTCCCGGCGGATCGGCTGGCGTCCGCGCTCGAGCTCGTCGCCGAGGTCCTGCTCCGGCCGACCTTCCCGGCCTCCGAGGTGGAACGGCTCCGCGATGAGCGCCTCAACGACCTCCTGCAGGCCCAGGCCGACCCGCGCCGGCGCGCGGAGCACGCGTTCGCCGACACGATCTATGCGCCCGAATCGCCCTACCATCGTCCGTCGGGCGGGACCCGTGAGACCGTGGAACCGCTGACCTCGGCAGACCTGCGCCGTGCGTACGAGCGCCGCCGCGACCCTGGCCAGGCGACGCTGGTCGTCGCCGGCGACCTGGGTGGACAGGATGTTGTCGCATTGGCCGAGCGGATGTTCGGCGGATGGCAGGCCCCCGGTGGCGCCGCCAAGAGCGGACCGATCATCGACATCGCGGCGTCGAACGAGCGGATCGTGCGAGTCATCCATCGACCGGGCGCGGTCCAGACGGAGATCCGGATCGGGCATCGCGGATTGCCACGCCAGATCCCGGATTTCCATGCCGTCCAGGTCATGAGCGCGATCCTCGGCGGCCTCTTCAACTCCCGATTGAACATGAGGCTGCGTGAGGAGAAGGGCTACACCTACGGTGCGAGCGCCGGCTTCGACCTCCGGCGCGGGGCCGGCCCGTTTGCCGCCCGTGCGGCGGTGAACACCGAGGTCACCGTTGCCGCGACGCTCGACACGCTGACCGAGTTGACCCGGATGCGCGACAACCCGATCCAGGCGGCGGAGCTCGCCGCCGCGCGCGACTTCCTGGTCGGGGTGTTCCCGCTCCGGTTCGAGACGGCTGGGGCAGTCGTCGGCGCCCTCTCGGGGCTGGCGATCCACGGCCTGTCGCTCGATGAGCTGATCGGCTATCGCCCCCGGATCGAGGCGGTCGACATCGCCGCCGTGGCCGCCGCCGCCAGGGAGCATCTCCTCGTCGATTCGGCGGCGATCGTGCTGGTCGGCGACGTCGATGCCTTCGGCTCGGAGCTGGAAGCAGCCGGGCTTGGGCGGATCGTCATCGAGCGCGACGAGATCGTCGAACCGCCGCTTCCCCTCGAGACGGATGAGGTCGTCCCGCACCCGGTCGACCGTGACGACGACGAGGGGCCGACCGCGGGCGCGGAAGAGCCGGAGCTGCCTGGAACCACCGAGGACTCGCTCGAGGCGGACTGAGGGCCGCCAGGCGGAGTCAGTGGCTGGGCGAAGCTCCGACCAGTTCCTTGGTATTCAGCTCGCGGGTCCTCGGCTCGCTGCGCGGCCAGAACAAGGCGAATGGATCGAGCAGCACGAAGGCAGCCGCTGCGGCCCCGGCGACGGGACCGATGAGGCGCGGCGACCCGGTGGCGGACTCGAACAACTCCACCAGTGCCCAGATGGCAATGAACCAGAGCGGCCCTGAGGCCAGGCGCTTCAACATGCCGATAGCGTCAACCGTGGGCGGGCGAATCACCATAGGCCGGAAGTCCCGAATCGTCGATCAGGACGTTCTCCTCCGGACGAATCGCGCCCCGGATCAGCGAACGAGGCCCTTCTCGGGGAACTGGTAGAGCTGGCTCGGGTCGTACGGCATGTCAAGCGTCGAGTTGCCACCGACGTCGAATTGCCAGGCGATGATCTGGACCGACGCCGAGTTCGTCGCGCCGGCGACGCCGGATCCGCCCTCCATTGACACCAGGCCCTTGGGGCTGTAGATCGTCCCCGCGACGTTCAGGGTGGTCTGGCCGCCGAGCGTGACCGGGGCGGTCGGGTTGCTCCCATTGCCGTCGTTCCAAACCAGGATCCCGCGGTACGGCCCCGTGTCGAGGGCGCGCAGCTTCAGGTCTCCAGTTGCCGTGAAGTCGATGTTGGACTGACCCGTCCGCGTCACCGGATTGTCCGTGTTGAAGAACATCACCGGTGCGGGCGTGCCGGACGCGCCCTGAACCGAGGTGATCGTCCCTCCACCGGTGAGCTTGATTCCACCTCCAGCGATGACGTAGATCCCTGGGGCGAGCACGAGGTCCACATGGTTCGAGATGTCCCACCCGCCGTAATAGACGCCCGGCTGGAGGTTGACGGTCCCGGAGCCGTTGAACTTGCAACCACCCGCGCCACTCCCGGTCGGGGTGGTGAACGTTCCGCTGCCCACACCGCACTCGGCGCCCGGGTTGGGCTGTCCGAACGACGGAGGCTTCAGCTCAGCCAGCGGATCTCCAAGCTGGACGGCACCCTCGGTCAGGCCTCCGGACAGCGTGCCACTGGCCTTGCACGTCCCCGCGACATACGTTTGCGGCGCCGTCACCGTGCCGCTGCCGGTGATGTCCAGCCCACCCTGGCCACTGCTGCCACATGTCGAATTGGGCGTTCCAGTGCTGCACGTCGAGTTCACGTGAATGTAGCCGCCGCCCGTTCCGACCACGACCGGATGGATGTTGATGGCTCCTGTGCCATGGGTCTTGCCCGCCTGGCACGTAGACGTGGGATCAAGGGCGATCAACGAGCTCGTATTGGAGGGTCCGTCGTCAAACGCCGCGACGGCTTCGCTCGAAACGCCGATTTGACCGATGCCAACGATTCCCGCAAGGAAGGTCTTGTGTTGGCGCGAAATGATGACTTCCACTTTCCCCGGCGACCCGGCGAACGTCCCGGCGGCGATGCTCGGCGGGTAATTGACGGTCAGTGTCGTGCCATTGGGATCGTTGGCAGGAATGCATCCGGAATCATCCGGTGCACTCGGGAAGAACCCATTCTGGCGTGCATAGAAGCAGGCCGCCTGGCGCATCGCGACCGGGTCTGGCGCTCCGTTCGCCCGGATGAAGCGAGCCGCGGCAATCGCTCCCGGGTCGGCGGCGTTCTGCTCTGCGCGCCGGATCATGAACGTGAAGCCCAGGTCGATGACGAGGGCGGCAACGAGCAGGAGCGTGACCAGCCCACCGGCAAAGACGACGAGGACCTGCCCTTGGGTACGGGACCTGCGCGGCGCGGACATGGTTCTTCTCCTACTGGCGCTGGAGCGCTTCAGTG
>JAXDKX010000317.1:0-5289 GCA_034666905.1 Chloroflexota bacterium
GCTCGCACGGGCACGCCGCGCCGCCGCCCGCCTTGCGCACCTCCTGGTGCTGCGTCACGCCTTCGCGCCGGCGACCTTCGCCGCGCTCACGGCGCCGTGGCGACCCGGGCTCCTGCCGGATGATCGGCCGGCGGCCCGCGTTGGCCGGCCAGGCTGATCGTCGCTCCGAACGGCGCCATGACGCCTGTGCGATCCTCGCGCCATGGAGCCGTGGCTGATCGCGATCGGAGCCGTGATCGCACTCCTGGTGGTCTCGATCCCTGCGCGGCGCTGGCGTCGCGCACTGGACCGTGTCAGGACCGTTGCCGGCGCCGCGCCGACCGCAGATCCGGTGCTCGCGGTCGCGGCCATCCGCGATGTAGCCGATCGGGTCGCGAGCGAGCTGGCGGCGGACCGCCATGACCGCGACAGCCTCCTGGAGTCGCTCGCCGCGGGGGTCATCACCATCGACCGGGAGATGCGGATCGTCGCCGCGAATGTGACGGCCCACGCGTTCCTCGACCGTCCAGCGGGCAGCCTCATTGGTCGGTCCGTGATCGAGGCTTTTATCGACTCCGAGGTCGAGTCGATCGCGCGAACGGCCATCGAGCAGGGCTCATCGCTCGGCGAGGTCGGTCGCTCCGATCCCGATCGTCGGCGGCTCCTCGTTCGCGCCCGTCGATCGTCGGCGGGCGGCGCCTGGCTGGTGCTCGAGGACGTGTCGGAGCTTCGACGCCTGCAGCAGATCCGGGCTGAGTTCATCGACAACCTGTCCCACGAGCTGCGCACGCCGCTGACAACAGTGAGCCTCCTGGCCGAGACGTTGAGCCGCGATGCCGACGCGGTCGGGGCGGCGATCCCACCGAAGATGCGCGATCGGATTGGCAAGATCGAGGTCGAGACCGGCCATCTCGTCCAGATGGTCAGCGAGCTGCTCGATCTGTCGCGGATCGAGAGCGGCGGGACGATCGGAGCGGTGGACGTGCTCGACGTCGGCCAGATCGCGGCCGAATCGACCGAGCGGCTCCGCCTCTTCGCCGACCGCCAGGGCGTCGCACTTCGAGTGGAGCTCCCGGCGGAGGTTCCGGCGGTACAGGGCGACGAGGAACGGCTCGGCCAGGTCTTCGTCAACCTGCTCCACAACGCCGTCAAGTTCAGCCCGGACGGCGGCGAGGTGACCATCACCGTGCGTGCCGAGGAGGGCCGTATCGTATCGTCGGTTGCCGATCACGGGGTCGGGATCCCGCGCGCCGCGCAGGCGCGGATCTTCGAGCGTTTCTACAAGGTCGACCGCGCCCGGGTCCGCGGCGAGACCGGCGGTACCGGGCTCGGCCTGGCCATCGCCCGTCACATCATCGAGCAGCACGGCGGGACGATCTGGGTCGAGTCGACCGAGGGGGCGGGCTCGACCTTCTCATTCGCCGTGCCCATTGCGCCCCAGCCGGCGTGAGCCCAGGACAGGCAGGAGCCCGGATGGACCAGCTGCACGTGGCGACGCTCAATATCCGGAACCTCGCCGACCGATGGAGGGAGCGAATCGGCCTGCTGCTGGCGGACATGGGCGCCCTCCAGCCCGATCTCCTCGGACTGCAGGAGGTCGTCTACCCGATGCAGCAGGATCGGCTGATCGGGTCGGCGGGGGAGGGGAGATACGGCGCCTCCCGGGCGTGGGCCGGCCGCCCGGAATACGGCAACAGCCTGCTGGTCCGCGAGCCCCTGGCGGCAACCGAGCCTGATCGGCTGGACCTCGGTCTGAATCGGTCGGCGCTCCGGGCAACCGTCGCGCTGCGCGGCGGCAGCCGCGTCATGGTGGTCGTGACCCACCTCCACCATGAAGTCGACGGCGCGACCGAGCGGGATGCCCAGGCCGGCCAGCTGCTCGACTGGCTGGCGACCGCCCCGGCCACGGACGTCCAGATCGTCATGGGGGACTTCAATGCGGATCCGGACGAGCCGGCGGTCGCGCGGATGCTGGCCAGCGACTTCCGGTCCGCGTTCGTCGACGCGAACGGCCATGATCCGGCCGTCACGTGGCCGTCCGGCATCAAGGCTCCCGGGATGGATACCGACGGCGACCCGGCCTGCCTCGACTACATCTGGGTCCGGGGCGCCGTGCGCGTGACTTCGGCGAGGCTGGCGTTCGATCGACCCGATCCGGAGGATTCGACGCTCTACCCGAGCGACCACCTCGGGATCTCGACGCGGCTCGAGATCGGGTAGGTGCCGACTCGAACCCTCCGGCTCGCCCACCGCGGTGACTGGCGCGCTGCCCCGGAGAACACGATCCTGGCGTTCGAGGCCGCGCTCGCCATTCCGGGGTGTGATGGGCTGGAGTTCGACGTTCGTGCTTCGTCGGACGGGGTCCCGGTGATCTGTCACGACGCCACGTTGAAGCGCGTCCAGGGGCGCCCGGACTACGTCGATGCGGTCACCGCCAGGACGCTGGGCGACCTGGGCGTGCCGACCCTTGGAGAGGTGCTCGCGTCCGTGGGGCGACGCCCGTTCCTCGACGTCGAGCTCAAGGTCGATGTCGGACTCGCCGCCGTCGAGGTGCTGGCCGCCGGCCGGGGGCCCCAGCTGCGCAACGCGGTCCTCTCGTCATTCGACCCGGGGGCGCTGGAGGCCGTGGCGCGCCGGGCGCCCGCCTGGGGGCGCTGGCTCAACACCCGCGTGATGGACGCCTCGGCCATCGCCGACGCGAGTGCCCTCGGCTGCCAGGGCGTGGCGGCCGAATGGCACGCGGTGGACGAAGGTTCGGTGGCGCGGGCCATGGCCGCGGGGCTGGAGGTCGCAACGTGGACGGTCCGCCGCCGATCGACGTTCGACCGGCTGGCAGCGCTCGGGGTCGTCGCGGTGTGCGTGGAGGCGGCGGCGCTCGACGGCTGACTGGCTCGGCGCCCGACCATCCAGCACTCGCGCACGATTATCCTGCGGATCTCGATCGCATTGGAGGCCGAGCGTGGCAGAGCGGGCAGATCTCGTCATCGTCGGAGCCGGAACGGTCGGCGGCTGGGCCTCTGTCTTTGCCAGGGCCGGAGGGCTCGAACGGGTCGTCGTGCTTGAGCGTGGACTGGCTGGGATGGGCGCCTCGTCGCGCGCGGCGGGGATCGTTCGCGCCCAGGGCGGCACGCCGGCCACGGTGGCGCTCGGTCGCTGGACGATCGACTTCTACCGCGGCCAGCAGGCCGCCTATGGCACGGACTCGGGCTTCCGGGAGCACGGCTACCTCATCCTCGCCGTCACCAACGACGACGAGCGGGCCGGGCGCGAACGGGTCGCGATGCAGCAGGCGAATGGCCTGGCCGTGTCGTGGCTCGACGCAGCCGAGGCGGCCACCACGGCCGTCACGCTGTCGCCCGACGGGCACCGCGGTGGGAGCTACGTCGCCACGGACGGTGCGATCGACGCGCCGCGAAACGTTCGAGCCTATTCCCTCGCGATGCAGGCGGCCGGGGTGCAGCTTCGCGAGCGCACCGCGCTCACCGCCCTTCGCACGGCACCGACGACCGGCGGCGGCGCGCGGGTGGTCGGGGTCGAGACCGATCGCGGCCCCATCGAGACCGAGCGGGTCCTCCTGACCGGAGGTCCGAGCCTGCGCGCCGTCGGCCGGCTGGCCGGCGTGCGCATTCCGGCCGGCGCCGCGCGACATACGGTCGGGGTCCTCGAGCCGCACCCGGTCTTCGACGTGCCCCGGATGCCGATGGTCTTCGACATCGGTGACGGCCTTTACTGGCGACTCGAAGAGGGCGGTCTGTTGTTCGGCTGGAGCGACCCGGACGAGGTTCCGGGTGAGGCGCGGTCGATCGACTGGCCGTCCTACGAGCGTGCCCGGGAGCGGCTTGGCCAGCTGGTGCCGCTGACCCGCGGCCTTGGACTCCGAAAGATCTGGGCGGCCACGATCGATTACACGCCCGATCACCTCCCGATCCTGGGGCCTGGGTTGATGGCCGGTGGCGAGGCGATCGCCGGCCTGACTGTCGCATCGGCCGGTGGGCACGGGATGATGTGGGGTCCGGGCGTGGCTCGGGCGGCCGCCGACCTCGCGATCCGCGGCGCGACGAGCGTGGTGGATGTGGCCGACCTCGGGCTCGACCGCTTCGACGCCGAAGGTAGAAGCCACCTGGCGACGGACCCGATCGCCCTCCCGTTCCCGGTCAGTGCCGGCGACGACGACCTGACGTCAGCAGCAGCCGGCCCCGCCGCAGCACGATGATCCGGCAAGCACCGGCAGGCCGAGGACCGGCGCCGGAAGGCTGACTGGGCGGACACGCTCGGCGGTCCAGTCGGCTGGCTTCGTTGCCCGGATGATGGCGCCGTGCAGGCCGTCTCCGACCGAATGCGTCGCTGTCACGTCGACATCCACCAGTCCGGCCGCCGCAAGGCCGGCCCGGTATTCCGCAAAGGAGAGGGCGCCCGCGATGCACCCGGCGAAGCTGCCGCGCCCGGCACGTTCTGCCGGGCTAAGGCTGTCGTCCGCGACCACGTCGCTCACCCCCACCCGGCCGCCCGGTCGGAGGACCCGCGCGATCTCGGCGAGGACGGCGGCCTTGTCGGTCGAGAGGTTGATCACGCAGTTGCTGATGACGACGTCGACCGAGGCGTCAGGGAGCGGGATCGCCTCGATCCGGCCCTTGAGAAACGCCACGTTCGTGGCGCCGGCCTCGATCGCATTTCGCTGGGCCAGCTCCAGCATCTCGTCGGTCATGTCCAGGCCGTACGCGAAGCCAGTCGAGCCGACCCGCCGGGCCGAGAGCAGGACGTCGATCCCGCCGCCGGAACCGAGATCGAGCACGGTTTCGCCTTCCTTCAGCTCGGCGACCGCCGTCGGATTGCCGCAACCCAGGCTGGCAAGGACGGCGGCATCGGGCAGCGAGGCCCGATCGAGCTCGTCGTAGAGGACCTGGCCAAAGGCCGCCTGGCCCGAGGGTGCACAGCAGCCGACCGCCGCAGCTGAGGGCTCAGTCGAACGATCGAGGACGGCCCGTGCGGCTTCGCCGTACCGCGCCCGGACCTCATCCACGATCGGATCGACGGCGGTTGAATCGGTCGTCGGGGTCATCGGGGATCCTCGTTTCGTGCGTTCGGCTGACGATGGTCAACATACGTAGGATATTGATGATTGTCAATATCGATCTCCGACGATATGCTGGCCGCATGATCAGCAAGCGTTCTCTCGATCTCGACCCCGACGTGCGGCTCTTCGCCGCCCTCGCCGACCCAACTCGGCTGGCGATCGTTCGGCAGCTCGCCGGGGAGGGGGAAACCTGCGCCTGCGACTTCACCAGCTGTTGCGACGTGCGCCAGCCGACC
>JAXDKX010000318.1:0-7181 GCA_034666905.1 Chloroflexota bacterium
GACACCGCCGACGAGGACGTTGCGATAGCGCAGGCGGATCACGTCGATGCCCACCGTTTCGGCGGCCCGCGGATGTTCTCCGACCGCCCGCGTCCGAAGGCCCCAGCGGGAGCGGAAGAGCCAGATCTGGGCGCCGACGATGATCACGATCGTGGACATCGCGATCGGTCCCTGCTCCAGGAACATGGCGATGATCCAACCGATGACTGGCAGGCCCGTGAGCTCGGCAGGCGGTGTAAACGCCGCGAAGCTGCCCGCGCCGGCCGGCGAGGACTTCGAGATCAGCTGGTCGACGTAACCGGTCACGCCAAAGGCGGCGATGTTGATGATGGTTCCGCTGATGATCTGGTCCGCGCGCAGCGAGATCGACAGCCACGCGTGAAGCGCCGAGATCAACACGGCCACCAGGACGGCGGCAGCGAGGCAGATCAACAGGGGGATGGTCAGACCGAAGAGCGGGCCCGGCTCGGGGCTCCCGAACATCGGATTGACCGCGACCCCGACGACCCAGGCGGTGAAGGCGCTCGCGAGCATCGTGCCTTCGATGCCGATGTTGACGATGCCGGATCGCTCGCACAGGACGCCGCACAGGGCAGCCAGGGCGAGGGGCGTGGCCTGGTTCATGATGTTCGGCGCGTTGGACGGGATGACGTCGACGAGGAATCCAACGATCTGGAACACGATCCCGAGGACCGGGATCCCGTACAGGCCGTCGACCAGCGGCGTGATATCCATCAGATCGCGACGCCCGGCGTGAGCTCCGGCGTCTCGGCCGGCGGACCCGGATCGGCGGCCGGGGCGATCGCCCGCAGGACATGGCGCAGGACCGGACTCGCGACGAGGAAGAGGAGGATCACGGCCTGGAGCACGTCAACCAGCTCGACGGGAATCTGCGCCCGAATCTGCATCAGGCCGGCGCCGGCGCGCATCGCGCCGAACAGCAGCGCGGCCAGCAGGGTGACGAGTGGATGCGACCTGGCGAGCAGCGCGACCGCGATCGAATCGAAGCCGACAGTGGTGCCGAAGCCGGACGTCATCGTGTGCGTGACACCGAGGAGGACGCTCGTCCCCGCCAGCCCGGCGAGCGCGCCGCTGAACGTCATCGTGGCGACCGTGATGAGCCGCGGGCGCATGCCCGCGTAGCGCGATGCGTCGGGGTTGGCGCCCACGGAGCGCACCTGGAATCCCCACGTGGTCCGGAACAGCAGCCACCAGACGAAGATCGCGGCAAGCAGCGCCAGCAGGATCCCGAGGTGCCCGTTGCGGCCGAGGATGATCGGAAAGGACGCGTTGCCGACGGAGAACGTGACCGGCGACGGCGACTTCGGCACTTTCAGCGGGCCGCTGACGAGCGCCGCGAGCAGTTGCACGGCGATGTAATTCATCATGATCGTGCTGACGACCTCGTGGGCCCCTGATACGGCCTTCAGGAAGCCCGGCACGAATCCCCATAGCCCGCCCGCCACGAAGCCGGCCAGCATCGCGAAGGGGATCGCCACGGGCGGCGGCGAATCCCTCAGCCAGACACCCACGATGACCGCACCCAGCGCCCCGACCAGGAACTGGCCCTGGGCGCCAATGTTGAACAGGCCGGCCTTGAACCCGAACCCGACGGCCAGCCCGCCGAACACCAGTGGCGTGCTGTTGACGAGGGTCGAGACGACGGCATCCGCGCTGCCGATGGAGCCCTCCACGAGCGCCCCGTAGGCAACGAGTGGCAGGCCCCAGTCGAACGGCTTGCCCGGCACGAGCAGCTCGGAGACCAGGATGATCACCGCCCCCAGCAGGACGGACAGGACCACCACGGTCAGCGGGATCGCGATCGCCGACCAGGCGCGAGCCACGGAGCGGTTCGGCCGGCGTCGGCCAGCAACGGGCTGGGCTGAGCTCATGCCACCACGTCCGCTGGGGCGTTGCGACCGCTCGGGTCCCGCTCCTCGCCACCCGTGGCCATGAGCAGGCCGACGGCGTTCTTGTCGGCCGTGGGCCCGTCCATCACCGCGACAATCCGGCCCTCGTACATGACCCCGATCCGATCCGACAGCTCGAGCACCTCGTCGAGCTCTGCCGAAACCAGCAGCACGGCGGTCCCCGCATCGCGCTTGGCGATGACCTGGCGGTGGATGAACTCGATGCTGCCCACGTCGAGGCCCCGCGTCGGCTGGTCCAGGATCAGGAGCTTGAGCTCGCGATCGAACTCGCGCGCCACGACGACCTTCTGCTGGTTCCCGCCCGAGAGGGTGCCCGCCTTCACGTGGGGCGATGGCGCGCGGATGTCGAAGCGCCGGATGGCAGAGGCGGCGGCCCGGTCGATCGCCTCGCGGTCGCGCAGCATGCCCCGCGCATACGGGGGTCGGTAGTAGCTGGTCAGGACGAGGTTGTCCGAGAGGGGGAACGACAGGACGAGGCCGAACCGGTGGCGGTCGGCCGGGACGTAGGCGACCTGGGCCTCGTTCATCTGCCGCGGCGAGTGCCCGGTGACGTTGGCGCCATTCAGCCTGACCGTGCCGGCCGTCGGCGTCCGCAGTCCGATGATCGACTCGACGAATTCGTCCTGACCGTTGCCGGCGACACCGGCGATTCCGAAGATCTCGCCCGAGCGCACCTCGAGGTCCACGCCGTTGACCATCGAGTGGCCGTGGTCGTCGGCGGCCTCGAGACCATTGATCTCGAGCATCGGTCCAGCCGGGTGGGAGGTCCCGCGGTCGACCACCAGCTGGACCTCGCGACCGACCATCAGCTCGGCCAGCTCGTCCTCGTCGGTCTGGGCCGGTTTGCGCTCGCCAACCACGCGCCCGCGGCGGATGACCGTGATCCGGTCTGCGATCTCGAGCACCTCGTACAGCTTGTGGCTGATGAAGACGATGCTGTGTCCCTCGTCGGCGAGCCGCCGGAGAACCGTGAAGATCTCGTCCGTCTCCTGTGGCGTCAGGACGGCCGTTGGCTCGTCCAGGACAAGGATCCGGGCGTTGCGGTAGAGGGCCTTGAGGATCTCGACGCGCTGCTGCCAGCCGACGGACAGGGACCCGACCCTGGTTTCGGGGTCGATCTCGAAGCCGAATCGTCGGCCGAGGCTGACGATCCGGCGGTGGGCCTCCCTGCGGTCGAGGAAGACCGCATTGGCCATCGTCTCTTCGCCCAGGAGGATGTTCTCGGCGACCGAGAGCACCGGGACGAGCATGAAGTGCTGATGCACCATGTTGATTCCGCGGGCGATCGCGTCGGATGGGCCGGCGATCCGCACGGGCTGTCCGTCGAGCAGGATCTCGCCCTCGTCGGGCGTGGCGAGCCCGTAGAGGACGTTCATGAGCGTCGTCTTTCCTGCGCCGTTCTCGCCGAGGAGCGCGTGGATCTCGCCCGGACGAACGGTCAGGTTGATGTGGTCGTTGGCGACCACCCCGGGATAGCGCTTGGTGATGCCGCGCATCTCGAGGGCGGGGGCGACATTCGTCTCCGTCGGTTCCGCCGGGCTCCCCTGGTCGGTCGAGTCCGTCGCGTCTGTCATGCAAGGCTCCGGCAGGTTCGGAGGTGGATGCCGGACGGGCCAGCCGCGTTGGCCGGCCCGTCCGAATCAGGTGCCGAAGGCGGTTACGGCTTGTAGACGCCGCAGTCCGTGTCGGGGCAGGTCTTGAGGGAGCCATCCTTCATGCCGGCGAGAGCCGCATCGAGGGCGGCCGTGACCTCCGGACCGAACAGGCTGGCCTTGTCGTGGAAGTCGGAGACGCCGATCCCGTCGTTGGCGGCGTTGTTCAGGACATCGCCGGGAGCGAGGGTGCTGTCCGCGATGCCGGTGATGGCCTGCTTGACGGCCGACTCGACGTGCTTCTCGGCACTGGTGATGATGCACGCGTTGCCGGGGGCGCCGATCGACGTCCACTGGTCGACGTCGACGCCGATGCCGTAGATCTTCTGGGCGCATGCGGCCTCGAGGACGCCATTGCCCGTCTTGCCGGCGACCTGGAACAGGACGTCGACCTTGTTGGCCTTGATGAACGTCAACCCGAACGCCTTGCCGCCGGCCGGGTCATTGAACGCCGCCGCCGAGAAGTCGCTGGTCACGTAGGCCGACTTGACGGTGATGCTCGCCTTGACGGACTTCGCGCCGAGCTCATAGCCCTGGATGTAGCGCACGCACGGTGCGCACAGGGTGGTTCCGCCGATGGCGCCGATGGCCCCGTTCTTCGAGGCGTAGGCGGCCACGATGCCCGCGAGATAGCCAGCCTGGTCTTCCGCGAAGTAGAGCGAGGTGTAGTTCGGCAGGACGGTCTTCGCGTCGCCCTTGCAGGCGAACGTGCTGTCCGGGTTGCCATCCGGATCGACGCAGACCGGCGACTGGTCGACACCCACGAAGTGGATGGTCGGATTGGCCTTGGCCGCCTTGATCGTGTCGCCGGTCAGGTTGAACCCGACGGTGACGATGACGTCGTACTTCTGGTCGATGAACGCCTGGATGTCCGCGGCGTACTCCGAGGCGTCCTTCGGGACGGTCGACTGTGGCGCGGGTGCGCCGATCGCGACGGCGCCGTCTTCGGCGCCCTTGAAGCTGTACTCGTTGTACCCCTTGTCGTTGAGCGTCCCGATGTCGACCACGACGCCGATCTTGAGATTCGACTGTGCGGCGGCCGACGCGCTCGGCGCGACCGATGCCTCGACGGATGCTGCCGCCGATGCCTCCACCGACGGGGCGACCGAGGCCTCCGCGGACGGCGCGCTTGTCGCGGCGGGCGAGCTACAGGCGGCGACGAGGATGGACAGCCCTGCGAACAGGGTCAGTCCAAGGGAGCGGTTACGCATCTTTCCTCCTCCAGGTTTCGCGATTCACGCGTCCACGGCGGGCAGCTGCCCAGGGATCGCGGGGAACGTCGTGCGGCGACCGCGTGGGGCCGCTCATTTCCGTCGCATCCTATCGAGCCTGCGCCTCCCCGGGCAAGGGCTCGAATCGGATGGTCGCGTTGCAGGATAGGCGCCCCGGCGCCGGCGCGTGCGCCGGCCGCTGAACGTGCGTGCGCTAAGCTCGGGCGATGACCGCCGCCGGGCTCGCGCCGCTTCGGTACGTCGCGCTCGGGGACTCGTACACGATCGGCACGTCCGTCGCATCCGCCGAGTCCTGGCCCGCGCGGCTGGTGCGGGCGCTCGATGCGGGCGCGGGCATGACCGCCCCGCTCGAGCTTGTCGCCAACCTCGGCGTCAACGGATGCACCTCCGCCGAGCTGGTCCGCGACCAGCTCCCGCGGCTGCCGGCGTTCGGGCCCGAGTTCGCGTCCCTGCAGATCGGCGTCAACGACGTGGTCCAGGGCCTGTCGGCCGACACCTACGACGCGAACCTCCGAACGACCTTCGAGGCACTCCTCGCGCGTCTCCCCGCGGACCGGCTCGTCACGATCGCGATCCCCGACTACACGGTCACGCCGCACGGCGCGGACTACGGCGACCCGCTCCAGCAGCGCCGGGAGATCGCGGCGTTCAACACGATCATGGCGAGGCAGTCGGGCGAGCGGGGCGTCCGGCACGTCGACATCGTCGACCTGTCGCTCCGGGCGGCCGGGGATCGCGCCCTCGTGGCTGCCGACGGCCTCCACCCGAGCGGCACCCAGTACGGCCTCTGGGTGGCACGCATCGCGCCGGTCGTGGCCGAGCTGCTCAACCCCTGATCCGGCGCTCCTGCGGCTCGGCGCGCTCCCGGTCAGCGGCCGCCGCTCCTGAGCTCGTGAAGGCGAGCGTCGGAGATGCCGAAATGGTGCGCGATCTCGTGGTAGACGGTGTCGGCGACGGCGGCGGCCAGCTGGTCGGGTAGCGGATTCGCGCGGACGAGCGGCCCCCGGAAGAGCGTGATCTTGCTGGGCGCCGGCGAAGCATCGGCTGACAGGTTGGTTCGCGGGATCCCCTGGTAGAGACCGAACAACCCGCTCGCGCCGACCGACGCCAGCTGGGCCGGGTTGGCCTCGTCCTCGACGACGATCGCGACCGAGCCGAGCCGGTCGCGGAAGGCCGCCGGCAGACGGTCGAGGGCATCCACGACCATCGCCTCGATGGCGTCGTCCAGGGGGTCGGGGTCGAACACCCAGCGACTGTAGCGGGTCGGCCGGAGGTCGGCGTCGCAGACCCCCCGCGGCTACCATTGACGCCCGTGACCATCGCTCCGAACGACTTCACCCACCTCCACGTCCACTCGGAGTTCAGCCTGCTCGACGGGCTCGGGCGGATCACGGAACTGGTCGATTCTGCCGCCCAGCACGGCATGGATTCGATGGCCCTGACGGACCACGGCGCGCTCTACGGCGCGGTCGCCTTCTACCAGGCCGCGAAGACCCGCGGGATCAAGCCGATCATCGGCGTCGAGACCTATGTGGCCCGTCGATCGATGACCGACAAGGAGGGCAAGGCCGACGCGCAGCCGTTCCACCTCATCCTGCTGGCGCAGGACTGGCAGGGCTACCAGAACCTCTGCCGGCTGATCACCGACGCCCACATCGACGGCTATTACTACAAGCCGCGGATCGATCGCGACCTCCTCGCCAGGCACAGCGCCGGGCTGGTCGGCCTGAGCGCCTGCCTCGGCGGCGAGATCCCCAAGGCGCTGGAGACCGAGGATTGGGAGCTCGCCCGCAAGCTCGCCGGCGAGTACGGCGACATCTTCGGCAAGGACCGGTTCTTCCTGGAGCTCCAGGACCACGGGCTCCCCGAACAGCGGCGCCTGAACGAGCAGCTCCTCCGGCTGGGGCCCGAGGCAGGCCTGCCTCTGGTCGTCACCAACGACCTCCACTATGTGCGACCGGACCAGTCCGAGGCGCACGACGTCCTCCTGTGCGTGGGGACCGGCAACAACCTGGACACGCCGAACCGGCTGCGCTTCGAGACCCAGGAGTTCTATGTCAAGTCGGCCGCCCAGATGGCTGCGCTCTTCCCCGATCAGCCCGAGGCGATTCGCAACACCCGCCTGATCGCCGAGATGACCGACATCACCCTGCCGCTCGGCCAGCTGCGGATCCCGCATTTTCCGGTCCCTGACGGCCACACGGTCGAGAGCTGGCTCCGGGCAGAATGCCAGCGCGGCCTCGAGCGTCGCTACGGGACCGTGACCCCGGAGCTCCAGACACGCCTGGACTACGAGCTCGGGGTGATCCTGTCGATGGGCTACGCCGGGTATTTCCTGATCGTCGCGGACTTCATCCGCTTCGCAC
>JAXDKX010000319.1:0-7724 GCA_034666905.1 Chloroflexota bacterium
ACAAGGCGGCCGCGATCCAGATGCTCAAGGACGCGAAGTTCGACTTCAGCAAGACCTACGACCTGTACTTCCGTCCCAAGGTTCGTGGCTACTTCCCGAACCCGCCCGGCGTGGCCCAGGACATCCAGGCCCAGTTCAAGGACCTCGGCATCGACCTGAAGATCCACACCGAGGACAACGCGACCTACCTCGGCAACTCATCCAAGGGCCAGTACCCGCTCTTCCTGCTCGGCTGGGGCGGCGACTATCCCGACATGACCGACTTCGTCGACTACCACTTCGGGGCCGGCGCCAACGACGCCTTCGGCAAGAAGTTCTCGGACATCACGGCCCTCCTGACCCAGGGTGCCTCCGAGCTGGACGCGACGAAGCGACTCGACATCTACAAGCAGGCCAACGACCTGATCCGCCAGCACGTGCCGATGATCCCGCTGAACCACGCCGCCTCCGCGGCTGCGTACCAGGCGGACGTCACGGGCGCCCAGGCGGGACCGCTCGGCAACGACTCCTTCTGGGTCGTCAAGCCGGGCGATCGCACCCAGCTCGTCTTCGAGCAGAACGCCGAGACCTCGGGTCTCTACTGCGGCGACGAGAGCGACGGCGACTCGCTCCGCAACTGTGAGCAGATCTACGATCCGCTCTACACCTACAAGATCGGCGGCACGGAGGTCATCCCGAACCTTGCGACCAAGTGCGAGCCGAACACAGACGGCACGAAGTGGACGTGCACCCTGCAGCAGGGCGTGAAGTTCCACGACGGTTCCGACTTCGATGCGAATGACGTCGTGGCGACCTACGCCGCGCAGTGGGACGCGAAGAACCCGCTGCACGTCGGGAACCTTGGCACGTTCGACTACTTCCCTGCCCTCTTCGGTGGGTTCCTGAACCCGCCGGCTTCGTAGCGGTCGACCAAGTCGAAAGGGGGGTGCGGTGCAAACCGCGCCCCCCTTTTGGCACTCTGACGCGAGGCCTCGATGGTTCGCTACATCGTCCGCCGACTCGTCCTGACCCTGCCGGTCCTGTTCGGCATCCTCGTCCTCGTCTTCTTCCTGGGCCATGTCCTGCCGGGCAGCACCTGTCGGGCACTCCTCGGTGAACGGGCCACGGATGCGGTCTGCGCGGCATACGACCATGCGCATGGCCTCGACCTGCCGATCCCGGTGCAGTTCGCCTCGTACCTGGGCGCGGTGGCCCACGGCGACCTGGGCACCTCGGTCAAGAGCTCGCAGAGCGTCACGGACCTCCTGATCCAGCGGCTTCCGGTGACGATCGAGCTGTCCTTCTTCGCCCTGATCTTCGCGGTCGGGATCGGTGTTCTCCTCGGCGTGATCTCGGCCTACAAGCGCAACTCCGTGATCGACGTCGTGACCATGGCCGGCGCGAACATCGGCGTGTCGATCCCGGTCTTCGTCCTGGGCCTGCTGCTCGCCTTCGTCTTCGCGGTCGTCCTCAAGGGAACGCCGTTCGCCCTCCCGCCATCGGGCCGGCTGGCGCCCGGCTTGACCGTGATCCCCCTGGCGACCAGCTGGGGCCTGCAGGGCTGGACGGGGCCGCCCCGGGCCGTCATCGACTTCATCTCGAACATGTACACCCTGAATGCCCTCGTCACGGGCCAGTGGGCGGTCCTCGCAGATGCCCTTCGCCATCTCATCCTGCCGGCCGTCGCGCTCGGCACGATCCCGCTCGCGATCATCGCCCGGATCACCCGATCCAGCCTCCTCGACGTTCTCGGTCTCGACTACATCCGGACGGCCCGGGCGAAGGGGCTGACCGAGCGCGCCGTCGTCCGCCGGCACGGCCTGCCGAACGCGATGCTGCCGGTCACCACGATCATTGGCCTGCAGCTCGGCAGCCTCCTCGGAGGCGCGGTGCTGACCGAGACGATCTTCAACCTGTCGGGGGTCGGCCGGGCGGTCGCCGAGGCCATCGCGAGTCGCGACTACGCGACTGTCCAGGGGTTCGTGCTGGTCATCGCGATTGGCTACCTGTTCATCAACCTCCTGGTCGACATCTCGTACGCCTTCCTCGATCCCCGGATCCGGTTGGCGTGAGACTGCCCTGATGGCCCTCCTCGCCGAAGCCGAGCTGGTACCCGGCCGAAGCCGCTCCACGGGGATCTGGCGCGACACGCTCGGCAACATCCTGCACCAGCGCAATGCCGTGGTTGGCATCGTGATCCTCGGCTTCCTCCTCCTGACCGCACTGTTCGCCGACCAGATCTCGACCTACCCACCGGACAAGCCGCTGTTCGGCATCGTCGAAGGCGTCAAGAAGTCGTCCGCGCCCTGCATCCATGCCCTCGGCTGCCCCGCCTCCCAGCCCGAGCTGCTGATGGGGACGGACCCGAATGTCCGCGACGTCTTCAGCCGGGTGGTCCACGGCGCTCGCGTATCGCTCTTCGTCGGGTTCGCGACAGTGGGCTTCGCGATCGTGGTCGGGACGCTGATCGGGCTCGTCGCCGGGTTTGCGGGCGGCTGGGTGGACAACATCCTGATGCGGGCGATGGATGTCCTGCTCGTCTTTCCTGCGCTGCTGCTGGCGATCGCCATCGTCACGGCCCTCGGCCAGAGCCTGATCAACGCCCAGCTGGCAATCGGCATCGTGGCGATCCCGATCTACGCCCGGATCATGCGCGCGTCGGTCCTGTCCGTGAAGGAATCCGACTTCGTGACCGCGTCGCGGGCGCTCGGCGAGAACCCCGCCGGGATCCTGTTCCGGCGGGTCCTGCCAAACTCGATCACGCCCTTGATCGTCGCCGGCACCCTCGGGATCGCGGGAGCCGTGCTCGACGTCGCCGCCCTCTCCTTCCTGGGCCTCGGTGCCCAGCCGCCGCTCGCGGAGTGGGGCTCGATGATCGGGCTGGACAGCGGCAAGCTGTTCAGCGCTCCCCACCTGGTCTTCTTCCCGGGCTTCGGCCTGGCCCTGACGGTCTTCGGGTTCAACCTCCTGGGCGACGGGCTGCGGGATGCGCTGGATCCGCGGCTGAATCGATGATGGACACGACCGAGGACCAGCCTCGCAGCCTCGGCCCGAGTGGCGGGCAGACGATCGTCGAGGAGCTCGTCCCGGCATCGGCGCGACGGCCGCGCCTGGAGCGCGGCGAACGGCCGCTCCTCGAGGTCAAGGGCCTGCACACGTCGTTCCGGACGCGCGACGGCCTCGTCCGGGCCGTCGACGGGATCGATTTCCACGTCGACCGCGGCGAGATCATGGGGCTCGTCGGCGAGTCGGGTTGCGGAAAGAGCGTCACCTCGCTCTCGATCATGGGGCTCGTCGGCAAGCCCGGCCGGGTCGACGCGGGCGAAGTCGTGTTCGACGGGCGCGACCTGCTCAAGCTGCCGAATGACGAGATGCGGAAGCTGCGCGGCGACCGGATCAGCATGATCTTCCAGCAGCCGCAGTCGTCGCTCAACCCGGTCCGCGACGTGGGCCGCCAGATCGGCGAGGTGCTCGAGATCCACCGCGGCATGAAGCGCGGCCCTGCCCGCGATCGGGCCCTCAAGCTCCTCCGCATGGTGGGTATCGCCGATCCCGAGCGGCGACTCAAGTCGTATCCGCACGAAATGTCAGGCGGGATGGCCCAGCGAGTGATGATCGCCATGGCCCTGGCCTGCGAGCCCGAGCTGCTCATCGCCGACGAGCCGACGACCGCCCTCGACGTGACGATCCAGGCGCAGATCCTCGACCTCATGCGCAACCTGCGCGAGCAGACGGGCACGGCGATCATCCTGATCACCCACGACCTGGGGGTCGTCGCCGAGATGTGCGATCGGGTGGCGGTGATGTACGCCGGCGAGATCGTCGAGCAGACCGACGTCACCAGCCTGTTCCGGCGACCGAAGCATCCCTATACGCGGGGGCTCATCGGCTCGATTCCGGTCGTGGGGGCCGTCCAGGACGAGCTGGCGGTCATTCCGGGCAACGTCCCGAACCTCATCGACCTGCCGAGCGGCTGTCGCTTCGCCCCGCGCTGCACCACCCGCGTCGAGGAGCATGTCGAGCGGGCCCAGGAGTTCCATCCCGACCTCCTGCCGATCGCGCCTGGACACGATGTTCGCTGCTGGCTCTATCACGACGCCGACGGGCAGCCGGTGCCTCGGCCGGAGGTGGCGAGCGCATGACCGGACCCGCGCCGCTCGCCGGAACTGCGCCGCTTGTGCAGGTCCGCGACCTCGTCAAGCACTTTCCGATCCGGGGCGGGATCCTGCAGCGGACCGCCGGCTGGGTCCAGGCCGTCGACGGCGTCTCGTTCGACGTCCGACGGGGCGAGACGCTCGGCCTGGTCGGTGAATCGGGCTGCGGCAAGACCACGGTCGGTCGCCTGCTGTTGCGCCTGATCGAGCCGACGTCCGGCTCGATCAGGTTCGATGGCGTGGAGCTGACGGAGCTGAAGGGCGCGGCCCTGCGACCGTACCGGCGCCGGATGCAGATCATCTTCCAGGACCCATACGCCAGCCTCGACCCGCGCACGCCGATCGCGGACAGCATCGGCGAGGGCCTGCGGATCCACGGCCTGGGCAATGCCGCCGAGCGCCGCGAGAAGGTCCGCCGGATGATGGACCTGGTCGGGTTGATGCCCTATCACGCGAGACGCTATCCGCACGAGTTCTCCGGTGGCCAGCGCCAGCGGATCGGTATTGCCAGGGCGCTCGTCCTCGAGCCGGACCTGGTCGTCTGCGACGAGCCCGTGTCGGCGCTCGACGTCTCCATCCAGGCGCAGGTCCTGAACCTGCTCAACCAGCTCCAGGGCGAGCTTGGCCTCACCTACGTGTTCGTGGCCCACAACATGGGCGTCGTCGAGCACATCAGCGATCGAGTGGCGGTGATGTATCTCGGGCGGATCGCGGAGCTCGCCGAGCGGCGGGAGCTATTCCGCCACCAGGAGCACCCGTACACCCAGGCGCTCATGTCCGCGATCCCCATCCCCGATCCGGAGCTGCGTCGGCAGCGGGTCATCCTCAAGGGCGATGTGCCCAGCCCGGTCAATCCACCGACCGGTTGCCGGTTCCACCCGCGCTGCCAGCTACGACAGGAGCTCGGCTCGCCGGCCATCTGCGCGGATACCGTGCCGCCGCTCATCCAGCTCAGCGGCGATCACCAGTGTGCCTGCCACTTCCGCCAGCCGGGTGGCGCGACGCCCGAGGCGATCGCGGGATCGGCCACGGCCGCAGGGATGCGACCGACGGTGCCCCAGCCGAGGTAGCGCGCGGCGACACCCGCCCCGCGGGCGGTCGATGGGTCCCGGCGGCAGCCGACCCCCGTCGGCTAGCCTGCACCACCGATATCGGCGGCCGGCGCCTCCGCGGCCAGCTCTGCCTCGGTGACCTCTTTCGCCTTGCCGGTCTCGAGGAGCGCGAGCGCCGAATCCGGCGTGCCGCGCCGAACGAGGTTCTGATCGATATGGGCGATCCCGACGTCGGTCTTGAGGGCTTCATCGGCCCAGTGACAGGCTGCCTGATGATCCGTCGCCATGGTCTTGAGCGGTGGCTCGATCGTCCGGCAGTTCTCTGGCTTGCCGAGCCGCTCGTAGAGCCAGCAGCGAGTGTGGAACCGGCAGCCGGGTGGCGGGTTGACGGGGCTCGGGACGTCGCCCTGCAGGATCACCCGCTTGCGTTTGCGCTCGGCGACCGGATCCGGCACCGGGACCGCCGACAACAGGGCGCGGGTGTACGGGTGGCCCGGGGCGGCGTAGACCAGGTCGGGCGGTCCGATCTCGACGATCTTGCCCAGGTACATGACGGCGACACGGTCACTGATGTGCTTGACGACCGAAAGGTCGTGCGCGACGAACAGGTAGGTCAGGCCAAGCCGATCGCGCAGGTCGGTCAGCAGGTTGAGGACCTGCGCCTGGATCGACACGTCGAGCGCTGAGATCGGCTCGTCGCAGACGATGAATTCCGGCTCCACGGCAAGGGCCCGGGCGACCCCGATCCGCTGGCGCTGGCCACCGGAGAACTCGTGGGGGTAGCGCTTGACGTAGTTCGGATCGAGGCCGACCAGCTTCAGGAGGTCGGCGACCCGTTCCCGCTTCGCCTCGCCCTCGGCCAGCTTGTGCGTCTCGATCGGCTCGCTGACGATCGAGCCGACGGTCATCCGCGGATCGAGGGAGCCATACGGATCCTGGAAGATGATCTGCATTCGGCGGCGCATTCGGCGCAGGTCGCCCGAATTGAGCGAGTTGAGATCGATCCCGTCGAAGCGGACGGTCCCACCCGTCGCCTCGCGAAGGCGGATCATGGCCCGGCCGATCGTGCTCTTGCCGCAGCCGGACTCGCCGACCAGACCGAGCGTCTCCCCACGCCGGACCTCGAACGTCACGTCGTCGACGGCCTTGACCGAGCCCTTGACCGTCTTGAAGAGGCCGGCCCGGATCGGGAAGTAGACCTTCAGGTCGTCGACCTCGACGATGTTCTTCGAGTCGTGTGGCCGGATCGTGGGATCGGCGCCCGCCACGGCGGTCAACTGATCCACCCACCGGGTTCGGTCGCCCAGCAACGCGCCAGGTGCCCGTCGTCCGATCGAACGGTCAACTCCGGCTCGTCCGCGCGACAGATATCCCGGGCATATCGGCAGCGCGGTCCGAAGCGGCAGGCATCCGGCGGCTTGATCAGCAACGGCGGTAGCCCTTCGATGGTGCGGAGCTTGGAACCCCGGACGTCGTCGATCCGCGGCAACGAATCGAGCAGGCCCCAGGCGTACGGCATCCGCGGGTTCTCGAAGATGACGTCCACGCTTCCGGTCTCCACGATCCGCCCGGCGTACATCACGTTGACTCGATCGCACATCCCGGCGGCGATCCCGAGGTCGTGGGTGATCATCAGGACGGCCGTCCCGAACTCGTCCGACAGCTTCTGGATCAGCTCCAGGATCTGTGCCTGGATCGTCACGTCCAGGGCCGTCGTCGGCTCGTCGGCCAGGATCAGCTTGGGGTCGCACGAGAGGGCGATGGCGATCATGACCCGCTGGCGCATGCCACCCGAGAACTGGTGCGGGTAATCCTTGAGTCGATCGTGCGGCCGTGGGATGCCGACCTTGGCGAGCAGCTCGACGACCCGGTCGCGAGCGGCTTTCTTCGACAGGCCGAGGTGCTCCCGGATGGCTTCGCCGATCTGGTACCCGATCGTCAGGGTCGGATTGAGGCTGGTCAGTGGATCCTGGAAGATGAAGCCGATCTCCTTGCCGCGTAGCTTGCGCATGGCGTCGTCGCTGAGCGACAGGACGTCGATCCCGTCGAACAGGATCTGTCCGGCCACGATCTTGCCGGGCGGATCGGGCACGAGCCGCGCGATCGACAGCGCCGAGACACTCTTGCCGCACCCGGACTCCCCGACGAGGCCGAGGGTCTCTCCGTAGTCGACGTCGAAGCTGACGTCATCGACTGCCTGGATGATGCCGTCGGCCGTGAAGAACTGCGTCTTGAGGCCGCGGACCTCCAGCAGCTTGTCGGCCTTGCGGACGATGCCGGCCTTGGCCATCGCTGCGTCCCGCGCCCGACGAACCTCGTCCGCCGAGAGGTCGATGATCGATGGGGATTCCGCGGCGGAGCTGTTGCCTTCGGCCGGTTCCACCTATTGCTTGCCCTTGAGCTTGGGATCCAGGGCGTCGCGCAGCCCGTCGCCGAGGAACGTGAAGCCGACCAGGGCCAGCGCGATGGCGATCATGACCCGCTGGCGCATGCCACCCGAGAACTGGTGCGGGTAATCCTTGAGTCGATCGTGCGGCCG
>JAXDKX010000320.1:0-5305 GCA_034666905.1 Chloroflexota bacterium
CGACCTCGTGCGTGGTGACCGCGTCATGATCCTTGGCCTCTTCGTCAACGAGACCAGCAGTCGCGCCCGTTGCGGCCCCGATGGCACCGCCAACGACAGCCCCAACCGGGCCGCCAACGACCGCACCGACGGCAGCGCCCGCGACACCGCCCCCGACCGCTCCTCCGGCCTCTTCGTCACCGTCACGGTCGGCGCCAGCCGTGTAGTCCCGTTCGACCGTTTCCCGGCGCACAACGCCATCTTCAGCGGTGGTTTCGTGTTCGACCGTTCGATCCTCGGTCATTGCCGATCTCCTTTCACGATGTGCGCGCCGATCGGCGCGCTGATCACGGTGCGATAGACCAGGTTCCCGATGACCGCTTCGGCAATCTCGGCGCATTGCAACGTTGCGCCAGCTGCCGTCCATGATCGACCGCTGCAACGGAACTGCATGGTCGCGCCGGGCAGGCCGTACCGAATCTACGGCGCGTGGCGATCGGGCCGCTGTCGAAAATCCGACGACCAATCTAGTGCAATGAGGAGGCCGCCATGAACGCGATCGCGATGCTCGAAGCCGACCATGTCAAGGTGAAGCGCCTGCTGGCCGAGCTCGAATCCACGACGGAACGTGGGGTCAAGACGCGAGCGGAGTTGTTCGCCACGATCAAGGGCGAGCTGACGCTCCACGAGATCGTCGAGGAGGAAATCTTCGACCCGGAGCTGAAAGCTCATCCGAAGGCGACGGATATCGTGCTGGAGGGTTACCAGGAACACCACGTCGTTGACCTGCTCATGGGCGAACTGGAGCGTCTGGATGTCGCCGACGAGACCTGGGGCCCGAAAGCTATCGTCATGAAAGAGAACATCGAGCACCACATCGAGGAGGAGGAGGGCGAGATGTTCCAGCCGCTCGAAAGGTCTTCGACCGAGCGGAACTCGAGGATCTTGGAGCGCGAATGACGGCTCGAAAGGAATCGGCCGGCCAGGAGCTCGGTATCCCGCTGAGGAGCTGAAGCATCCGGCTGGGACACGCCGTGCGGGATAGTCGCCCGAAACCGACGACGTGCCATGCTGCTCGCGTCATGACAGTCTCTGGAGGGACCGTCATCCCTCTCTCACAGATCAGACTTGGCGTCGAATCGACGCTCCGCGGCTCGCTCGCGCGACTCGCCACCGGCCGCGTGCTCCTCGTCGACTACTTTGCCGGCCGGCGATGCAGTGTCGTGATTGGCGACCTGACCGCCGACTTCAGGGACGCCCCAACCCGCCAGGGGTACGTGGAGCTCGCGAGCATCGCGGGCGTACGGGTGTTCGCTGCAGAGCGATTGCTCGCGGTTCTCGGCGATGCAGGGCCGACGCTGCGGCTGGCCGGACCGCCATTTGCCCGTCACCTCGCCATCCGCCTGGATCGGCCGGAACGATGGATGGAGTTCCTCGAGGGGCCGGGTGTGCTCGCCGGCACGCGTCAGTTTCGATGGGGCCGACGGTAGCGTGACACGCTATCGATCAGCGTGGTCAGCTGCGCGCACGCCGGGCGGCAGTCAGGGCCCGCTCGATCGCTGAATCCTCGTCCGCAGCAAGTCGATCTCGCACAGCGCGTGCCTCGTCTGGTTCCGAGGCGATCCGTGCCGCGTCGAACGCTCGTTGCGCGTCGGCGGCTGCTTTCCGGGTCCTGAACCTCGGGTCGCCACCAGCGTCGAATCCGTGACCGTCTCGATTCATCGGTGCCCCTCGCGGTTGTCCGAGATGCGCCATCACGGCGGGCGCGAAGGGTACAGCCGGGAGGTGGCCGCGAATGTGGACAACCTACGAATGTGGAGAACTCGGCCGAAGACTCGGGTCTAGGCTGCTGGCTCGAGGTCGACGCCGCTGTCAAGAAGCAATTCGATGCCTGCGAAGTCAACAGGGCGAGCGAAGAGATACCCCTGTCCGAAGCCGCAGCCGAGCGATTGGAGCTCGGCCAGCTGGTCCTGGCGCTCGATCCCTTCTGCGACCTGGCGAAGGCCGAGGGCCCGCGCAAGGTCGATGATCATGGCCACCAATGCTCGCTGGTCGCCATCGGTCGCGATCCCCTCGACAAACGAGCGGTCGATCTTGACGATGTCGACGGGAAATTGGCGCAGGTAATTGAGTGATGAATACCCGGTTCCGAAATCATCGATCGCAAGCTGGACACCGAGATCCTTCAGGCGCTGCAAGCGCTCGATCGTGAGGTCGATGTCACGCATCAGGACGGACTCGGTGATCTCCAGGACCAGGTCCTCCGGAGCCAGGCCCGACGCTGCCAAGGCGAACGCGACCTCATCGACGATCTCCGGGCGTTGGAGTTGCCGAGCGGACAGATTCACCGTCATGTAGATCGGCGGCGTGCTCGGATGAGCGTGCTGCAGCCGGACAGCGGCTCGACACGCCTCGTTGAGGACCCAATCGCCGATGGGCACGATCAGCCCGGTCTCCTCCGCAAGGGGGATGAAGTCAAGCGGCGCAATCAGGCCACGTTCCGGGTGGACCCACCGAAGCAGGGCCTCCACGCCGTGCATCGCGCTCGATTCGAGATCCACGATCGGTTGAAAGTTCAGGATCAGCTCGTCGCGCTCGAGGGCTCCGTCAAGTGCGGATTTGAGCTCGAGGCGTTCTCGAGCGGCCTCATGCATTGCCGGCTCGAATGCGCGCCATCTTCCGCCACCTTCGGCCTTGGCTGAGTACATCGCCACATCTGCGTTCCTCAGGAGTGCCGCTACTGCGTCGGGACCGTGCTTGCCGGGACTGGCGAGACTGATGCCAATACTTGCTCGCACGAAAACCTGGGTTCCATCAAGGTCAAACGGAGCAGCCAGCGCCGCCAGGATGCGGGTCGCCAGCTCGGATGGTCCATCGGCCAGGTCTTCGACCAGGATGGCGAACTCGTCGCCACCCAATCTCGCCGCCGTATCCGAGGATCGAAGGCACTGCTGGAGGCGTCTCGCGACGTCTGTAAGCAGACGATCCCCGGCGACATGTCCGAGTGAGTCGTTGACGGTCTTGAAGTCGTCGAGGTCCATGAACAGGACCGACGCCACGATTCCGCTTCGCTTTCGACGTTCCAAGGCGTGCTCGACACGATTCTGGAACAACGCCCGGTTGGCGAGGCCGGTCAAAGCGTCGTAGAACGCCTGTCGAGCGAGCTGCGCTTCGAATGCTTTGCGCTCGCTCACGTCGCGCATGTTCAGGACGATGCCGTTGACGTTGGGATCCTCGAGCAGGTTTGAAGGCTGCGTTTCGACGTGCAGCCAACGGCCATCGGCGTGGCGCACCTGGAATTCCATCGCCTCGCGGGCGACATTGCGCGCGTTTGCCACGACATCGAGACGGGTGTCCACGCCGGCGAGCTCATCGGGATGAACGAGGTCCGACAGCTTCCGACCGATCAGCTGGTCGGGCGAGTAACCAAGAACCCGATCGCTGGCCGGACTCACGAACCGGATCGTGGTGTCAAGGTCGATCACGACGATGACATCCGAGGCATTCTGAACGAGCGACGCGAACCATTCCTGGTTCCGTCGATTCGCCAGGGCGTCCGCCAGCTCCGCGCTCTCTAACGCAAGGGCAGCCTGCGCAGAGAGTGCTACCAGGCCTGCGACCACAACACCGCCAAGCGGTCGAGGCGAAGACACGGCGAGCACGCACCGCAGGTCGGCCCGGACGACCAGTGGCAGCAGGACGGCACTGCCGCGCGAGGCGTCCGAATCACTGGGTGGTGCGCCGTGCGACGCGCTGAGCGAGCCTTGCTCGAGCAGGCGTCCCCGTGCATCCGGCGACGTCGGCCATAGCCCGGCGAGGGATTCGGTGTTGACGCCTTCCGCGGCTACGAGTTGGGCGCCTGCCCCATCTGTCCACGACAACACTCCGACCGACGAATCGAGTCCGGCCAGCCCCCGTCCGGCCGCGATCGTCGCTCGATAGACGGCCTCGCGATCTGTGGCGGCGACGAGGGACGCTCCGGCCTCGCGCAGCGTCTTCTCGCGGCGAGCGGATCGCTCCTCCCGTTGGACCAGGCCCGCCAGCCGGACGACAACGAGAAGGAAGATGGTGATCGAGACACCGTAGAGGATCGGGTCGGCCAGGACACCGCTGGCGGCATCGTGAACCGCGTGGACCATCTCTGCCAGGAGGGTGGCTCCCGCGAGTGCCGCAAGCCGGGCCCTGGTCAGAGGACGCTCGACATCCGGTGCCCGGGTCGTGAGGCCGGCCATCGAGCCATGGAGCGCCGCCGCGCCCCACAGCAGGTAAAATGCCGCCCAGCCGAGCTCCAGGAACGAATCCTGGCTATAGATGAGCCCCTGGACAGACACGAAACCGTAGACGCCATCGGTGACGAGAACTGCGACGGCCGCGCCGGTCAGCAGATAGAGGCTCGGGGTGCGGCGGCCAGCGCCGACCAGTAGGCGGATCACCACTCCGAGAAGCACCAGGTCCAGAACTGGATAGGCCATGCCAACCAGTTTCTGGTCGAGGCTGGAGTCTGCGGCAGTGGCGATCGGCGAGACCAGCAGAACCCACGAGACGGTACCGGCACTGATCGCGATGATCAGGGAATCGATCAGGCTGCCGAGGTCCCGACCTGGCATCCGACTCCTGACCACCAGGAGAAGCCCGCCGATCAGGCAGGGGTAAACAGCCAGGTAGATCGGATCACCGACCGACGGGAACGGAATCTCCGACCCAAACAAGGTCGAATAGTTGTAGGTGACGATGTCGCCGGCGACGAACAACGCCTGGCCTGCCGCGAAGAGGAACCAGGGAAGCCGCTGGGCGGGGCGGTGGATTCGGATTCCGACGACGATCGCGATCGGCGATGAAAGGCAGACAAGGTTGTAGACCACGCTCTGGTGCAACAGGGGCATCAGGAAATACGCGAGGGCAAGAGCCGTCCCTCCCGCCAGGTAGATGGCCCACCACCAGGTAACACGCCGCGCGACGCTTGCATCGGCGGCGTCCGCGCTCGCGGTGATGACAACGTCGTGTGCCGCCCGCCTGCGAGTCGATCGCAACATGGAATCCGCCGATGCCGTCGTAGGTGGGCCGAATCGGGCGGTCTTGATCTGGCGAGTCCCGTAACCCTCTTGGGCGGACCGTACCTCGATGGTTGCGCGGACGACATAGCCCGGTGGTACTGCCCGCGCGATTCGTCAGATGAGCCGACGATCCGAGGCGGCCGCGCGCCGCATTCGATTGGGGCCACGAGCATCTATACGATGTTCGTGGACCACGCCGAGGGCGTCGGCCGATCTGAAGAGGGCAGAGGAACACCGACCGTGCCCGACCCGATCATCTCTGCACGCAACCT
>JAXDKX010000321.1:0-2968 GCA_034666905.1 Chloroflexota bacterium
ACGTTCATCGACCCGGCTGACGCGTCGGCGACCCCGTTCGAGTGGCAGGGCCGGTGGCGGACCCTCGACCAGGCATGGGCCTTTGCCCCCGAACTCCAGAACTTCACGACCGTCTGGTCCCAGCTCAACTTCCCGAGGCTGCTCTTCAATACCGCGGCGATCGCCGTGCTGAGCACGCTCGCGGCCGTCGTCTCGTCGGCCCTGGTCGCCTATGGCTTCGCCCGCTTCCGGTTTCCGGGGCGAAACGTGCTGTTCATCGTCCTGATCGCCACGATCATCCTGCCGTTCCAGGTCACGCTGTTGCCGACCTACGTGATCTTCACCAGGCTTGGCTGGACCGGTACGTGGCTTCCCCTGATCGTGCCGCACCTGTTCGCCAACGCCTACAACGTGTTCCTGCTTCGGCAATACTTCATGTCCATCCCGCGCGACCTCGACGAGGCGGCGATGATCGACGGGGCGAGCCCGTTCCGAGTGCTTCGATCGGTCATCCTGCCGCTGTCCGTACCGGCCCTCGTGGCGGTCACCCTGTTCCACTTTTTCTTTGCCTGGAATGATTTCTTCGTGCCCCTCCTCTACCTCGCAGCCAAGCCCGAGCTGCAACCGCTGTCGATCGCGATCCAGCAGTACAACGCGCTGTATTCGACCCAGCCGACGCTGATCCAGGCCGCCTCGCTGATGACGATGGCGGTCCCGGTCGCGGTGTTCTTCCTCGCCCAACGTGCCTTCATGCGCGGCGTCGTGATCACTGGGGTCGAGAAGTGACCGACGCGGAGGCAACGGGTCCGCGGATCCCCACCGTCGCCTGGCGGCGACCGCTGGGCGAGCCCTTCCCGGATGCCGGCCATCCGCGAGTGACAATGCCGATGATCGACGATGGCCCGTGGGGCGGCGTGCCCATCGGCGGTCTCGGAACCGGCAGCATCGGCCGGACGCACCGAGGCGACGCCGCGCGCTGGCATCTGGAGGTCGGCAAGCACGCCTTCGGTCCTGTCGCGGCTGATGGATTCTCGATCTACGTCGGGCCACCCGGCGAAGCCGGGCGCGCAACGGTCGTGTCGACGCTTCGGCCAGCCGAGCTGCCGGCCTGGGGCTGGACGCTGCCCGAGGGCGCCGGGACCTACCACGCCCTCTTCCCGAGGGCCTGGCAGTCGTTCGAACCGCACGTCCTTGGGATCGGCCTGGTCGGCGAACAGTTGAGCCCGGTCATCGCCGGTGACCTCGAATCCAGTGCCTTGCCGGTGGGTGCGTTCGAGTGGTGGGTCGAGAATCCCGGGCCCGAGCCGCTGACCGTCGGGATCATGCTGAGCTGGCAGGATCCTTCCGCGGATCCCGCCACCCCGGCTGCGGCGGGCGCCTGGCATGAGACGGTCGATCTTTCCGGGGCCGTTGGCGCGGTCCTCCACGCGCCTCCCGGTGCTCCGACCGGCCTGCGCGGGACGTTCGCCCTGGCGGCGTCCCGCGCGCCCGGGGTCAGCCTCTCGGTCCGGGCACGGTTCGACGCCGAGGCCGATGCCGATCTGTGGGCCGACTTCGCCGCCGACGGCCGCCTCGACCCGGCGGACGATCGCCGCCCGAGCGGCCACGGCGAGGCAATCGGCGCCGCCGTTGCGGCGACCGTCGAGCTGGCGCCCGGCGAGCGTCGATCGCTCCGCTTTGCCGTCGCCTGGGACCTACCGGTCGTGGAGTTCGGTGGCGGACGGCAATGGTGGAAGCGCTACACCCGGACGTGGGGGAGAAGCGGCGAGCGCGCGTTCGACCTGGCCCGCCACGCCCTCGACCGGATGGGGGTCTGGCGCGAGGCGATCGAGGCATGGCAGCGCCCGGTCCTCGAATCCACCGATCGCCCGGACTGGTACAAGGCCGCCCTGTTCAACGAGCTCTACTACCTCGTCGATGGCGGCACGTTCTGGGAAGCGGGCGAGGTCGGCGGACCCGATCCAGAGCCGGACGACATCGGCCGTTTCGCCTTGCTCGAATGCTTCGACTACCCGTTCTACGACACCGTCGACGTCGATTTCTACGCGTCCTTCGCGATCCTGCGGCTGTATCCGGAGCTGGAGGCGCGCGGCATCCGCGACCTGCTGGCGACGATCCCGATTGACGACCCGCGGATCGTCACCATCCAGGCGTCGGGCAAGCTGGCGCCACGCAAGGTCGGCGGCGCCGTCCCGCACGACGTCGGCGGTCCTGACGACGACCCGTTCTACCGACCGAACTGGTACAGGTTCCAGGACGTCAACGACTGGAAGGACCTCGGCCCCAAGTTCGTGCTGCAGGCCTGGCGCGATGCCGTGGCGGCCGGCGGGGCAGACGGTGATGCGCTGATCTGTGCCGCCTGGCCGGTGGTGGACGCCGTGCTGACCCGCCTCTCGCTCCGGGATCGCGACGGCGACGGCCTCCCGGAGCACGACGGCCTCCCCGACCAGACGTACGACACGTGGCCGATGTACGGGCCATCGGCGTACGGGGGCTCCCTCTGGCTGGCGGCGCTGTTGGCCGCCGAGGCGATGGCCGGGCGAATCGGCGACGTCGGTGCCGCACGACGATGGGCGGGCTGGTTCGAGCGTGGCCAGGTCGCCTTCGACGCCCGGCTCTGGCGCGGCGACCATTACGCCTACGACGGCGGAGGCGGTCCCAGCTCGGACAGCATCATGGCCGACCAGCTGGCCGGACAGTGGTACGCCGACGCCACCGGACTCGGCGACCTGGTTCCGAGGGAACGGGTCGAGACCGCGCTGCGTACGATCCATCGACTGAACGTCAAGGGCTTCGCCGGCGGCAGGATGGGCGCGATCAACGGGATGCGCCCCGACGGAACGGTCGATCACACCAGCGAGCAATCGGCCGAGGTCTGGGTGGGGACGACCTACGCGCTGGCGGCATTCATGCTCGGACGAGGCCTGACCGAAGAGGGCTGGGCGACGGCCGAGGGGGCCGCCGCCGTCACGTACGAGCGCGGGCTCTG
>JAXDKX010000322.1:0-4045 GCA_034666905.1 Chloroflexota bacterium
GCCGTAGGCCAGCGGATGCGTTTCATCCATGGCCCCGATCCCGAGCAGCGTCCAGGCGACCGGGATCTGGGTCTTCTCGGCGAACGCGAGCAGATCGTCCCACGCCTCCGCGTGGAGGACGCCGTGGCCGGCCAGGATCACGGGCCGCCTGGCGGCGGCAATCTCGGCGGCCGCGAGCTTGAGCTGCCGGCCGTGCCCGTCCAGGTTGGGGCGGAAGCCCGGCAGGCCCGCAACGACCTCGGCCTCTGTCGGGTGCCCGGCTCGCGTCTCCTGCTGGAGCGCATCCTTGGTGATGTCGATGTGGACCGGGCCGGGACGGCCGCTGCGGGCGATATGGAACGCCTCGGCGACGACGCGCGGCAGGTCATCCGCATCGCGCACCAGGTAGTTGTGCTTGGTCATCGGCAGAGTGATGCCGTTGATGTCGATCTCCTGGAAGGCGTCCTTGCCGATCAGAGCGCCCGGCACGTTGCCGGTGATGGCGACGATCGGCACCGAGTCCAGCAGCGCCGTCCCGATCCCGGTGACCAGGTTCGTCGCGCCGGGTCCGGACGTTCCCATGCAGACTCCGACCCGGCCGGTCACCCGGGCGTAGCCGTCCGCCGCGTGGGCGCCGCCCTGCTCGTGACGCACGAGGACGTGGCGCAGCTCCGGGTAATCGCCGAGGACGTCGTAGAGCGGCAGGATCACGCCGCCCGGGTAGCTGAAGAGGACATCGACGCCCTGGCGGAGCAGGGCCTCGCACAGGACGTCCGCCCCGATCCGGGTTCGCCTGAGCTCCCGGCCTTCGTGCAGCATCTCCTTGCGAGCGCGTTCGACGGCGGCAGCCTCGGGCGACCCATCGTTGGGCACGTGGCTGCGCCGCTCCGGCGGCGCGGTCGTCAGCCCGATGGACGGTGGGGCTCCATCTCCCTTGGCAATCGTCATGACGCTCGAGGTCCTCCATGCGGGGTCGATCGTGGAAAACGAAAGACCCTCGCCGCTCCGGCGAGGGTCCGTAGGTGATCGGTGTTGGTCGAGCTAGTGGCGCTCGCCCCTCCGTGTCCCTCGGTCTCGCCGGGAGCCGGTAATAAGCCCAAGAAGGCTATCAAGCCCCGGAAGCGAGCGAAGAAGGTCGAGGAGCGATACGTCGGCCAGGCCGGTCGGGTCGAGCGGGACGTGCACACGCCGACCATCGGACGTCACGACGACGGCGACTGCGCGGCGGTCTCCACGATCGAACCAGCCCAAAAGGGGATCTCCGAATCGGCCTGTCTGCGGACCGTTCCGCAGCGTGCCGGCAGTCTAGCAGGGATCGCGGCCTCGTCAACCGTCCCGGATGGTCCCACCGGAGCCCGGCGCTGGGACGCCTCAGGCTGGCACGGCCCGCAGGCGATCCGTGAACCAGTCACTGCCTCGCATCAGCCCGTCGAGGTCAATCGACTCGGTCGGCGGCTGCTCCGTCGGGCGGCCGAGCAGATAGCCCTGGCCGGCACCGATGCCGAGCGAGCGGACGACCTCGAGCTGAGCCGACGTTTCGATGCCTTCGGCAACGACCAGGGCACCCCAGCGATCGGCCAGGTCACGCAGCGTGCGAACGACCTCCAGCGACTGGTCTCGCCGGGAGCCGCCCTGGACCAGCGACAGGTCGATCTTGACGATATCGAAGCGGAGCTGGCTGAGCAGCCGGAGGCCGGCATTGCCCGAGCCGATGTCGTCCGCGGCCACCCGGATGCCGGCGACCCGGCAATCCTCGACCGCGCGGCGAAGACGATCGATGTCCTCGACTGCCTCTCGCTCGGTCAGCTCGAGGACGATTCGCTTTGGGTCGAGGCCGTGGCGGACGATGATTCGCAGGAGGCTCTGGATGGTGAACTCGTCCATCTCGAGGGTTCGCGGGGAGAGGTTGACCGTCAGCGAGCCGGGCAGGCGCAGGCGGGACGCGGCGCCCATCACCGCCTCGAGGCAGGCGATATCGAGCTCGGCGGTCCGCCCGGTGGCCTCGGCCGCCGCGAACATCGTGCCTGGATCATTGAAGCCGCTGTTCGGCAGCGGGCGGACCAGGCCCTCGAAGCCGCGCGGCGCTCCGCTGACCAGGTCGTAGATCGGCTGGAAGACGGCCCGGACGGCACCGCTCGATGCCACCTTGGCGACGAGGGCCGACAGCTCGGCCGGCTTGTGGTCGGTTGTCGCACTCTCGTGTCGCTCGCGGTCATAGAGGGTCACCGAGGTCCGCCCGTGGCGCTTCCCCCAGTAGAGGGCTGCGTCGGCCTGGTTGTAGAGGCCCTCGCGATCGCGCGCAGGGCCGGGCAGGGCGCCGATCCCGGCCGAGAACGACAAGGGCTTCGCGCCGCCCCGCCTGGACTCACCCTCGAGGCACGTCGCCAGGAGGCGGCGCATCACGACGTAGGCGCCGTCGCCGTCGGTGTCGGGAAGGATGACTGCAAATTCATCGCCGCCGATCCGGAATGCCCGATCGGAGCGGCGCAGGCTCGCCATGATCTGCGAGCCCATCTGGCGGAGGAGGAGGTCGCCGGCGGCGTGCCCAGACGAATCGTTGATCTGCTTGAATTCGTCGAGGTCCAGGAGGATGAGCGAGAGCGGCCGGCTATAGCGGGTCGTCGCTGACCATTGACGCTCGATCTCCTCCTGGAACGCACGGTGGTTGCCCAGGCCGGTCAGGCCATCGAGGAGCGCCTCCGAGCGTGCCTGGTCGTAGGCGCCTTCGGCCACGCGCAGGGCGGCCTCGAGCCGTTCAGCGGGTTCCAGGACGCGGTGCGCCAGCCACACGGTCAGCAATCCGAGGACGGCCGCGAGCGACGCGATGATCGCCGTGGGCACGAGGAGCGACCCTCCCGTCCCGCGAGCCAGCCCGAAGACGACCGGCGCGGCGATCGCCATCGGGATCGCGAACATCGTCATGAGCGCGAGGAAGAGCCGGAGCCGGACCAACCGCAGATTGGTGGACCCGTCCAGCGCCAGATCGAGTGCCTGCTGATGCTCGGGAATGACGGTCTCCTGCCCCGAACGAGGTGAAGCCCTGTTATAGGCGCGCCGTCCCACGTTGCCAACGAACACCGTGGTACTGGACCGCGCAGGACCAATGGGTGGCATGCGAGCCTCGACGATTGGCCCGACGGGCGGTCGCGATCCGCTCTGCTACGCTCTTGGTCGGTTCCATACCGCCCTGACAGTGAGCCACCGCATGACCAAACCGCGCACGATCGTCGAGAAGATCTGGGACGACCACGTCGTCACGCAGGACCCTGGGGCCCCGGCCGTCCTCGCGATCGACCTCCACCTGGTCCACGAAGTCACGAGCCCGCAGGCGTTCTCCGGCCTCCGCGCCCGCGGCATCGGCGTTCGTCGTCCGAGCCAGACCGTCGCGACGGCCGATCACTCCATCCCGACCACGGACCGCAGCCTGCCATTCCTCGATGAGATGGCGGCCGCCCAGGTCCGCCAGCTCGAGGACAACTGCGCCGAATTCGGCATCCCGCTTCACGGGATCGGCGATCCGGGCCAGGGAATCGTCCACGTGATCGGGCCCCAGCTCGGCCTCACGCAGCCGGGGATGACCATCGTCTGCGGCGACTCGCACACCAGCACGCACGGGGCGTTCGGTGCTCTCGCCTTCGGGATCGGGACCAGCGAGGTGGAGATGGTCCTCGCGACGCAGACGCTGCTGCAGCGCGATCCGAGGACCTACGAGGTCCGGGTGGACGGCCGTCTCACGCCGGGCGTCAGCGCCAAGGACATCATCCTCGCCCTGATCGCACGGATCGGGGTGGGCGGCGGAACGGGCCACGTCTTCGAATACACGGGTGATGCGATCCGCAGCCTGACCATGGACCAGCGGATGACGATCTGCAACATGAGCATCGAAGGCGGCGCGCGAGCCGGGTTGATCGCCCCTGACGATACGACCTTCGAGTACGTCCACGGACGCGCCCACGCGCCGCGCGGGCTGGCCTGGGACGAGGCCGTCGCGAGCTGGCGGCGCCTTCCCAGCGACGACGGCGCCACGTACGACAAGTCCATCGCCATCGACGCCGACACGCTCGAA
>JAXDKX010000323.1:0-7103 GCA_034666905.1 Chloroflexota bacterium
GCCCGATCCAGGCTCCCCAGCGCCCGGCCATCGAGCGTCACGCGGCCCCGGCTCGGCTCGATCAGCCCGGTGATGACCCGGAGGAGCGTCGACTTGCCGGCGCCGTTCGGGCCGATCAGTGCGACTCGCTCGCCGGCGGCGATCGAGCAATCGATCCCGGACAGCACGGTTCGAGCGCCATCCGTGACCGCGACGGCCTGCAGCTCGATCACAGCTCATACCCCGTTCGGGCCCGGCGAAGCAGGACGATGAAGAACGGTGCGCCGATCAGGGCAGTCACGATGCCGACCGGAATCTCGCCTGCCGAGCGGGCGATGACGTCCGCGAAGGCGAGGAGCAGCGCCCCCCCGAGCGCGGAGAGCGGGAGCACGAGCCGGGCGCTCGGCCCGACGATGAGCCGGACCACGTGCGGGACCACCAGCCCGACGAAGCCGATCAACCCACTGACCGCCACCGCGGCCGCCGTCACGAGCGAGGCCAGGGCCAGCAGGATCGCCCGTTCGCGAGGAACGTCGATGCCCAGATGGACCGCGGCCTCCTCGCCGAGGAGCAGGCCATTGAGGGATCGGGCCCGAAGAAGGATCAGCACGCAGCCGATGGCGACGAGCGGCAGGGTCGCGGCCAGCTGCGGCCACGACGCGGTGTCGAAGCCACCGAGCAGGTACGAGAAGATCTGCCGCAGCGCCGTCCCCGACAGGTACATGGCCATCGCCAGCCCTGCCGCCAGGAGCGAGCCGACGGCGTAGCCGGTCAAGAGAAGGCTGGTCAGCGGCGACAGCCCGCCGATCCGCGACAGGCGGTAGACCGCGTAGATCGAAGCGAGGGCCCCGACGAACGCGAGGCCCTGGAGCAGCCCGAAGCCGAGGATCACGAAGCGCACCGGCAACAGAACCGCGATCGCGGCACCGAGCGCCGCGCCCGACGCCGTGCCGAGCACATAGGGATCGGCCAGCGGGTTCCGCAGCAGGCCCTGGAAGGTCGCCCCGGCAACCGCCAGGGCGGTTCCCACGACCATCGACATCAGCACCCGGGGGACGCGCAGGTCCCAGACGATCGTCTCCGACGCCGCCGACCAGCTCCGCCCGAGATCGATCCCGAAGAGGCGGTGACAAACGATCGCCAGCGTGTCGAGCGGTGCGATCGCCACGCTGCCCATCGCCACGCCGAAGGCGACCAGGACGGCCAGCCCGATCAGACCGAAACCGGCAAGCAGGATCGGACGGCGACGGGTACGTCCGATCCGGCCGGTCGCCGGCCTGGCTGAAACCAGCGTTCCGCCGTCCGTCGTCATCGCGCGGTCAGGGCACGGGTGGAATGGGCGTGGCGGAGGGGATCGCGGCTTCCGGATGGATCGTCCGAGCGAGCAGCTCCAGGCCCAGGAACAGTCGGGGACCCGGCCGAGTCACGGTCTGGTCGTCGATCGGGCGGATGTCGTCGTTCTTGACGGCCGTCATGACCTTCCAGCCCGGTCGGGCTGCGACCTGGGCGGCTGTCACCCCGAACGGCGCATCCGCCATCAGGATGACTTCCGGGTCCTGGGCGATCAGGCGCTCGACCGATATGTCGTACTTCTGCGCCGATCCGGTCGTGATCGGGACGGCGCCCGCCAGCTCGATCATCTCGGCCAGAAACGACTTGTCTGCCGGGCCGTAGATCGCGCCGGTGGCATCGAGCTCGTAGAAGACCCGGGGCTTCGGCAGCGCGGCAACGGCCGCCTTGACGTTGGCAAACTCTGAACGAATGCGCTCGACCATGGCCGTCGCCTCGGCCGGTCGACCGGCAACCTGCCCGATCAACCCGATGTCCTTGTAGACGGCGTCGACCGACGGGGCGTACAGGACGACGACCGGCAGACCGAGGCTGCGCAGCTTGGTGATGGCATCGGGTGGGGTGAAGAAATTGCCGCCAGCGAAGACGACGTCAGGGGCGAGCGCGACGATCTTTTCGACGTCGACGGAGTTGAAGGTCGCGACATCCGGCACCGTACCGGCCTGGGGCGGATAGAGGAAGACATCCTCCCCCTTGCCCTTGATCTGTTCGCCAACGCCGAGCGCGAACAGCGTCTCGGTCGTTGCCGGCGTGAGCGACACGATCGTATGGGGCTCCGCCGGGATCGAGACAGCCGTGCCCTCGTCGTCGGTCACGGTGGTCGGAAAGGCGGAGGCCGTCGTCGGGGTTGGGGCAAGGGTCGCCGACGGGACCGCCGTGGAAGCCAGGCTCGGGCTTGCGCTGGAGCTCGCCGGCGCGAGTGTCGACGGGGTCGCCGCCGCGCCAGTGCACGCAGCCAGGGCGATGAGGAGGGCGAGGGCCAGGCTCGAGAGCCGCAGGAGCGGCGCGGAACGTGGCGGGCGCAACGACGGGAACACGTGATTACCTCCGGACGGCATCGGCTGTCGGAGAGGCCGCGACGAATCGCGAACCCCTCGATTCGAGTGGATCGAACGAGGGGTTCAGCCGGTGGATCGCACGGTCCTGCCTACCTTTCTCTCGAAGGGTCGAGCATGCACCGTGAGGTCGGCGACCGGACTTGCGCTCCCGGAGGAGCGTTCACCGTAGCGGGACTGTGCCGGGATCTCACCGGCTTCGCGACCACGCGGCGTGACACAGATCTGTCCGGCTGAGCCTAGCACACGGCTCCGGTCGACCGACCCGCCAGACACGCTCCGACGCTAGCCCGAGTAAGCCCGGGATACGTGCGCCCTGCGACCATCGGCGCCTCGCCCTCCTCCCGCCGCGGTGCCCCGCCGGAGGAGTTCGACCGTGAAGGAGTCACGATGGTTGCGCTGGGTCGGACCGGGGGTGATCGCCGTCGTGGCGGTCGGAACGCTCGCCTCCGGGACGCTTGGAGCCGGCCAAGGAGCCGGCCAACCGCCGGGGACGATTCGCCCGTGCGACGTCGGCGCAGCGGACCGGACGGCCGCAGCCACGGCGCCAGGCCCCGTGGTGCCGGCCGACCTCGCCACGCAGGCCTGGTACCGTCTGGATCCCATCATCGACACCGGCGGAGCGCTGAGGGGCCAACGCGTATCCCTCGGGCGGGGCGGGGTCCGCGCCATCAGGACCGTCGAGCTGCCGCCGGAGGCGTTCGCCGCTGGTCCGTTCGGCCGGATCGTCCTGATTGGCAGCGACGATGGCGCGGCCTCTCGATTGCAGGCCGTTGACGTCGTCACGGGCTGCGCCTGGACGGTGGCCGTCGAGAGCGACGTGGTGCGGCGCGCGACGATCGATCCCGCTGGGGGTCTCGTCTACGAGGCGCGGGTGGATCGGGCGTCGCGGGCCGATCTCGGCATCTGGAGCATGCCCCTCGATGGTGTCGCTCCGGCCAGCTCGGTCCTCCCGCCACTCGGTCCCGATGCGCGCTTCGGGAGAACGTTCTCGACCGAGTTCGCCTGGGCCGTCGATGGGAGCGACCTGGCCGTGCAGTCCTGCGGCGAGGCGGCGTGTCGAATCAGGACCGTCGGGCTGGCTGGCCGGCCGAGCCGCGAGCTTGCCCAATCCGACCTGGGTCTCCTCGCCGGGTTCGATGGAGAGCGGGTCGTGACGTACGCCGCCTGCCGTGGCCTGCCCTGCCCGGTCGTCGCAACGAACCTCGCGACCGGTGCGCGCCAGGGGCTCGTCGCGGAAAGCGGCCTTGCCCTCGTGCTCCCGACGTCCGCCGGCCCGAGGCTGATCCACGAGCGGTTCGAGCCGGCCGGCCTTCGATTGCGCTCGATCGCGCTTGATGGCACGGCCGAAGCGGACCTTGGCCAGCTTCCCGACGGTCTCCGACTGCAGGCCACCCCGGATCGCGCTGGCGGAGCGACCCGGCTCCCGTTCGACTGGGTGCTGGTCGCCCCCGACGGTCGCCAGCCAATCGACGCGACGTCGCCCGGTTCCCAGCTCCGCCACCTTCCCGACGGTCTCGCCGTCGCGCTCAGTGAGGTCGTCCGATGAAGGCATGGACTCGGCTCGCCGCCTCGATCCTGGCTGCGGTCACCGGGCTCTTGGTGACCCTCGGTGGAGCCGCCGCCCACGGCCCCGATCCCCTGGTTGGCAGTGGTCGCTGGACCCAGGACCAGGTCCTGACGTTCAAGTGGCGGTCGGGCTCGGTGCCGACGTCGGCGATCCAGACCGCCATCAAGGGCGCGGCTGCAGCCGCCACGGCCACGCGCGGGTCACAGGCCGCGTCCTACGTGTACGACGCGGCCGGCCAGAATCTCATCGGCTACGGCACTGGCGCGACGTGCGGCGTCAATGGCCTCGGATGCTTCACGCGAACTCCCCCGAGCAGCTTCACCATGTGGCTGCGCGAGCAGGGCCACGTCTACGACTGGGGCACGCTGAAGTGGTGCCAGGCCTATGCCAGCCCGCCGAGCGGCTGCTACGACGCCGAGAACATCGCCCTCGACGAGTTCGGCCACATCGAGATCCTCGATCACCACGTGAACTGGTCGGATGAATCCGATTACGAGGACGCCGTCGTTCAAACCCTGTCGCGGACCTATCCCTACGCGGGCTGGAACCGGCACGCGTTCGGGCCATGTGATGTCGCCACCCTCCAGATGGAGTACGAGGTTCGAACGTGGGCGGCGAAGTACTCGACGTGCCTCGCTCTTGTCACCACGTTGGGACTGACACTCGGTGCGAGCCACTCGGCAACGGGTGGGACGGTGACGATGACGGCCACCCTGAAGGTCGCCGACGTGTCCTCGTACGTCCGCCTCGCGCTGAACCCGTTGCCTGGCCGGATCGTGACCCTCCAGCGCCGCGATCGAGGCACCCTGCCCTGGACCACGGTCGGGACGATGTCGGCCGGCGCGACGGCAGGCACCTATGCGCGGTCGGTGGTGGTCAACGGATCGACCAATTTCCGGGCCGTGTTCGACACGCCGACCGACGAGGGTCTCCGAGGCGTGATCTCCCGCATCGTCACGATCGTGGTCGATTGAGATGCCACCCGCTCCCGCCGGCCGCTTCCGCCGTCAACCCACTCAGGGAGAGGGAACAGTCGTGACCGTCAATCCGATCCCTTGTCGACCGGCGAAGCCGATCCTCGCGATCGTCCTCGTCCTCGTCCTCGTCGGATGCGGGGCGTCTGCCGGCAGCCTCGGCGCTTCGACTGGCGCCCCGGCGACCCCCTCAGGCAGCTCCTCGGTCGGGCCCGCCGCTTCGGACGAGCCCGTGGCATCTGTCGCGCCGTCCACCATGCCAACCGTGGAACCCTCGGCCAGCCCTGCCGCGGAGGCGTCGCGGGCGCAGCCACCTCGTGCATCGATCGCGGTCGACGGCGGCGACCCGGTCGAAGGTCAGCTCGGGTCGTATTCGTGGTTCGGTCAGGGGTCAGATGCGCCCTGGCTCGATGGCCGGCCGATCCATATCGGCGCCGGTGAGCGGCTGACGCTCACCCTCGCCGACCCAGTGGCCGTGGTGAACTGGACAGCGAGTCGGGTCCAGCCGGGCAACCGCGATGGTTTCGGAGCGGTCGGCATGGGCCAGGGGTCTGGATCGCCCGTTGCCTTCGACGCTCCGCCGCCCGGCTCGTGGTCGGTCGGCGTCACGGTCTGGTTCGGCGGCAACCGCGGGTCGGCCGCCTACTACTGGCTGGTCGAGGTGCGCTGAACGTATTCGAGAGCCGGATCAGGCCGTCGCGACGGACTCCGCCGAGAAGATCGAGACCTGGGCCTCTTCCGGGAGCATCACCCCGAGGACCTTCTGGAGCGCCAGGAGGTGGACGCACGATCCCCAACTGTGGAAGTAGTGGCAGGTGCATCGCCACTGGCCGGCATCGAGATCGACGTGGTGCGTGTCGTTGTCGCCGCGGAACGTGAGCGTGAGTCGTTCGATGGTGATTCGATCGAGCTCGCGCGCGTAGCGATTTGCCTTCTCGACCTTGCCGATCAGGGAACTGTGCATCGCGGTGCTACCTCCGTCGCCCTTGTTGGGGCGTTCGCGGCTCCGCCGTCCGGTCATGCACCTCGACCGGTGATGGCGGTCGCGTCAGGGAAGCGTACACCCGAAAACCTGCCCGGTCATCAGTGAAATCGTCCCCAATCGGGACAGGACCAGGGTTACGGAGCGCTCGTTCCCTGGCGGCCGAAATCGTCCTCCAGGCGGACGACATCGTCGAGCTCCGGGGTCGAGACCTCGATCAATTCGCAGCGCTCGATCGCCTCGTAGCGGTGGATCCGACCAGTCGCCACGCGGCGATATTCGCCCGGACCGATCTCCTCGACCAGGATCCTCCCGAGGTCATCCTCAAGGGTCAACCGGAGGCGGCCCGATGCGACATAGATCGACTCGTCCTTGACGAGGTGCCGCTGCAGCGAGAGGCGCCGGCCAGCCTCGATGACCAGGAGCTTGCCAACGTAGCGGTCGGTGTGCGCCCAGATCAGCTCGTGGCCCCACGGCTTGTCGACCCGGCGGCCGGCCTCGGGCGGAGACTCGCTCATGACCCGCGCACGAGGCGCTCGCCCGCGACGAGGAGTGCCTCCCGGGAGGCCTCCGTCGTCGCTTCCGTGTAGACCCGGACGAGCGGCTCCGTGCCGGACGCCCGGATCAGGAGCCACGACCCGTCGTCTACCCAGAACTTGAAGCCGTCGCCGGTCTCCAGCGGGACGGTCCGGATGACCGCCTGGCCTCCGAGCTCGGTCGGCGGCTCCTGGCCGAGATCGACGAGCAGTCGTCGCTTGGTCTCCGGGTACGCGGCGCGCTCGACGTGGATGTCCACCCGGCGGTACCACGACGGTCCGGCCAGCTCGTGGAACTGGGCGATCGCCTTCGAGACCGGCCAGCGGCCGGCGGCCCGCTCGCGCAGGAAGAGGTCCAGCAGGAGCAGGTCGGCATACACGCCATCCCGCTCCGGGAGGTGCATGCCGAACCCGAATCCCCCGGACTCCTCCGCGCCGATCATCGCCCCGGTCTCGATCATCCTCGGTCCGATGAACTTGAAGCCGACCGGCGTCTCGTGCGTCTCGATCCCGTAGTGCTCGCCCAGCCGCCCGGCCATCGAGGTGTTATTGACGCTCACGACCACCGGATCGCGGAGCCGGCGATGTTCGGCGAGGTAGTAGATCAGCAGGCCGGTGACCTCGAGCTGGTGGATGAAGGTGCCCCGCTCGTCGACC
>JAXDKX010000324.1:0-2989 GCA_034666905.1 Chloroflexota bacterium
GGGACCAGCGTCGACCGAACCCCCGACCGATTCGCCGAACGCGCCCGCCGAGCCGTCCGACGCCCTGCTCGTCGTCGGTCAACGAGGGCAGGACGGACTGCAGGTGATCCTCGCAAGCACCCATGAGCAGATCGCCAGGCTGCCGCTCGGCGTCGCGGACGGCCGATGGGGAACGATCGTGTCGGCCACCTCCACGAACGACAGGACGACGATCAGCGAGCTCGAGATCGAGTCCGATACGGTGGGCCGAAGCCAGACGATCGATGGGACCTGGCGCCTGCCGGCCGTCGGCTCGGACCCACTCCCGGTCGGCGTCTCCGGGGACGGCCTGACCATCGTGCTCGTCGATGCGAGCCCTGGCGCCGGCGGCGGCACCAGCCGGTTCGCCGTGGTGTCCAGGGCCCTCGACGCGCCACCACGGATCATCGAGCTCACTGGTTCATTCGAATTCGACGCGCTCTCCAATGACGGTTCGATCCTCTACGTCGTCGAGCACATGCCCGTGCCGCCCGAAGGCCACTACCAGGTCCGCGCCGTCGAGGTTGCCAGCGGGTCGCTGCGCGAAGGCGTGATCGTCGACAAGGCCGGCAACGGCGAGGCGATGGCCGGCTACCCGGTCGCCCAGCTCCGACGTCCGAACGGATTCGTCTTCACCCTCTATCGAGGCGCAGACCATCCGTTCATCCACGCCCTCAGCAGCACCGACGGCTGGGCGCTCTGCATCGACCTGCCGGGAACGGGCGCGCTCGACACGGCGGCCGCGCTCGACTGGGGCCTGACCCCGTCGGCAGACGGCCTGTCGATCTTCGCGGTGAATGCGACCCTCGGCCTCGCGGTCGAGGTCGATCCCAATGACCTCAGCGTGCGCCGAACGGCGCGGTTCGAGACACCGCCGTCGGCCCCCATATCGCTGGCCAAGTTCGGGCACGAGGAAGGTGGACCGGTCGGACAACGCGTGGTCGCGTCTCCGGATGGCTCGACGCTCTACGCGGCTGGATCCGGAGGCATCGTACGGATCGCTGCCGATAGCCTGGCGGTGACCGGGACGTTCCTGCCGGGAGCCGCGATTGACGCGCTCGCTCTTACCCGCGATGGCGGCACGCTCTACGCACTGGTCCACGCGGGAGGACGGATCGTGCGGCTGGACACGGCATCTGGGGACGAGGCGCAGGTGCCTGGTGGTGGCTTCGATCGCCTGGTTGCCATCATTCCCTTGTGACGAGCGAGGTCTGGTCGGGCCGGTCGGCGAAGCCCAGCCGTCCGGTCCGCTTCTCAGGCGTTTCTCAGCGATCGGTGCGAGGCTCCGCCCGTCGGGATCGATCGATCCTGCCCGTCCTGGAGTCCTCCGATGTCCCGATCCCGCATCGTCGCCGCTGCCGTCGTCCTGATCATCGCCGTCGGCGTTGGCGGGTACGTGGCGTATGACCAGGTCCTGCGCGGCGACACCGTCGCGCCGCTTGCCCTGCCGAACGCCTCGCCGGCGACGGCCGGAGTCGCTTCGTCGGCGGACCCGACCGGCTCCAGCCCGACCGGCTCCGACCCGGCCGCGAGCGCGGACCCATCGACTTCGGCCGCCGGCGGCAGCCTGACCGGAACCTGGACGGTGACGACCGGGAGCCAGGCGGGATACCGCGTTCGCGAGCAGCTAGCCAATCTGCCCGCCGAGAGCGACGCCGTGGGACGCACGGACAAGGTCACTGGCACGATGACCGTCACCGGCGATGGCGCGGCCTCGACCGTGACGGCCGGGACGCTCTCGGTCGACACGACATCGATCGCATCCGACAAGTCGCAGCGTGACCAGCGGCTCCGGACGGAGGGTCTCCAGACCGACAGCTATCCGACAGCATCGTTCACTTTGACCCAGCCACTCACGATCCCCGTCGCGGCGACCAGCGGCACCAGCTCGGATGTCACGCTCGTCGGCGACCTCACCCTCCACGGCGTCACGAAGTCGGTCCAGATCCCGGCCAAGGCGCAGCTCGCCAACGGGACCATCCAGGTCGCCGGCTCGATCAGCTTTCCGCTCTCCGACTACCAGATGGTTGCCCCGAATATCGGCGGCTTCATCGTGTCGATCGCCGACCAGGGGACCCTCGAGTTCGTGGTGGTCTTCGCCAGGAGTTGAGCCGGGGCGCTATTTCGTGTAGAGACCGCCGGGATCGAGCTCCTCGCGGATCAGCCGCAGCTCCTCCGCCGACGGCGGGGGCGTCTCGACGAGATCGGGCGCAACGGCAACCTCCCAGCCGATCGTCGCCCTGACCGCCTCGAGGGTGGCGCCCGGATGGAGCGAGTCGAGGCGCATCCCGCCGTCGTCGCCGAAGTGGTAGATCCCAAGATCGGTCACGACGACCGTCGGGCCCCGGCCGAGCCAGCCACCCTCTCGCCGGATCCGCTCCGCGTGTGCCGCACCCCCGAGGTTGCCGGGCGACGTCCGAAAGTCGATCGTCTCCACGAAGCTGCGCCGGCTCTGGCGCATGATCACGAAGACCTCCCGGGCGTTGATCGCGATCTCGCACGCGCCACCCGAGCCGGGGAGCCGGGTCACCGGATGCGCATAGTGGCCGATAACCGTTGTGTTGATGTTGCCGAATCGATCGATCTGGGCGGCCCCCAGGAAACCGACGTCGATCAGCCCGCCCTGGAGGTAGTAGCCGAACAGCTCGACCATGCTGACCACCGCGGTCGCGCCGGTCACGATCGTCGGGTCGCCGATCGACAGCGGCAGTCGAGCCGGCCGGGCGCCGAACACGCCCGCCTCGTAGACCAGCTCGAGCTCCGGCGCCACGGTTCGCTTGGCGAGGTTGACCGCGATGTTTGGCAGCCCGACGCCGACGAAGCAGACGCGCTGGCCGGCAAGGGCGCGCGCGGCCGCGACGATCATCATCTCGGACTTCGAGAAGGTCGCTGCCTCGGTCATCGGGCGGGCGCGTTCCGGCGGGAGGCCATCAGCGGGCCTGGAATAGCTCGACCGGGTTGCCGGCGGGAT
>JAXDKX010000325.1:0-2673 GCA_034666905.1 Chloroflexota bacterium
CGCCAGACGACGTAGAGGATGATCGCGACAGGAGCAAGTTGCGGGATCGGGACCGCCAGCAGGACGGCCAGCAGAGGGGTCATGACAGGCTGGGCGAACGTCGAATAGTGGAACTCGGTCGAGGGCCAGAGCGCGGGCACGGCGAGCCATGCCGCGGCCTTCCCGTCGCGACGCCAGAGGAGGACGATCGCGATCGCGGTCGGAACGAGGAGCAGCGGGTAGTAGAAGGCGCTGTAACCGTCGCCGGACTGGTGAGCCAGGTTGGCCGAGATCTTCCCGAACTCGTTCACATACCGGATCCATAACGAGGGCGCCACCACGAATGTGGCGATCGTGAATCCGAGGGCGAGGGCGACACCTCGCATCTTTCGTTCGAGGAGGAGCGGGATCACGGCGTACACCTTGAGCGTCACGGCGATCGAGTCGGCCACAACGCCCCGTCGGCCGGCCGAGGCGAGCAGCAGCATGAGGACGACGAGCTGCGGGTTTCCCGAATAGAGGGCCTCAGCGGTCGGGGGAAACAGGAGCCACCACGGCGGAAGCCGAAGCCACCGCACGATCGCCACGGCACTCCACGCCGAGAGTCCGAGCCAGAGCAACGTGAACTGGCTTTCCGAGAACAGGGCGCTCGGCGCGAGGAGGACGGTCGTCGCGGGCGACCCGGCGTAGTTGAACGCAGCGTGCGGGTTGACCATCACTTGCGCTGCCCACGGATCGCCGCCCTGGAGCCACTGCTCGACGCCCCGGTAGTAGATCCGGATGTCCTGGCCGAGCGGGACCTGATCGCCGACGAAGCGTGCGATCCGCAGGAACGTGATGCCGACGAACCACGCAGCGAGGGCGACCTGGCCGATGACCCGAAGATGGCCTTCGTCGACTCGGTCCTTGACCGCCTCCAGCCGCAGGATCACGGCGCCGAACGGCCGGGTCAGCGGCACGGTCGGCCCGCGCCTGGCTGGCTCGGTTCGTCGAGATCCACGTGAACGCCTCCGGTACTCATGGCCGCAGAGGACGAGACGCCCGGCCGGTGGCGGGCCAGCCTGACGCGGTCGGCCCGTGGGGCCCATTCTTGCGCAGCCGGTGCCGCGGCAGCCTCGGAGCAGGACGCTTGGTGAACCTTACGGGTGGCAGGCTAGACGCCGACTCGTATCTGCCGAGGAACCGGAATGCATGGGGACATCGCGGCTGCGTGTCGGTGGGTTACCAGGGCGGTCGCGGTCGGCGCGCCGCGGTTGACAGGTCCGGCGGGCGTGGTGTAGACCCAGCCCATCGACCGGAGCCTGCGGGGAGCGGCTCCCACTGGGGTGTGCTCGATCGCCCCGAGTCAGGCGCGAACCGACTCGCCATGGGTGCGCCACCACCGCCTTCTCGGGGGAGCGTTCCGGTGACGCCATAAACGATCGGAGGAACCCGAGATGCTTCGACGTCTGCCCGTCGTCCTCGCGACGTGTCTGCTCCTGGCGGGAGTCCTGGCGCCGACCGGCGCGAGCGCTATCACGCCAGCGCAATGCGATACCCAGGTCAACGACACCCCCAGCAAGCTCATCCCGTGCATCCAGCAGGCTGATCTGTGGACCCACATGCAGGCGTTCCAGCAGATCGCCGATGACAACCTCAGCCCTGCCGATAACATGCCGTCGCGCAACTCGGGCGAACCGGGCTACAAGGCGTCTGCCGACTACGTCGCGCAGAAGATGACGGACGCTGGATACAACGTCACGATCCAGACCTACCCGTTCACCTATTACGCCTATACGGCTCCCCCGACGATGAGCGAGGTCTCGCCCACCGCTCATGTTTACGGACTGTCCACGGAATGGAATCCCGGGCAGAGCGTCGGGACTGCGAACGCCGAGCTCAAGCCGGCCGGGGGCATCATCATCCCGCCAGCTGCGACCTCGACCTCGACGAGCGGATGCACCGCGGCCGACTTCAGCGGCTTCGCCGGGAAGATCGCGCTGATCCAGCGCGGTGGCTGCAACTTCGGCGTGAAGGCCATCAACGCCCAGGCCGCCGGAGCCGCAGGCGTGATCATCTTCAACGAGGGCAACCCCGGCCGCACGGCCGTACTGGGCGGCAGCCTGGTCGATGCCGCAGGGGTCCCGGTCATCCCGACGATCCCCGTGGCGTTCACGTCCTTTGCCATCGGTTCCGACCTCCTGGACCAGTACCAGGCGGCAGTGCAGAACCAGACCGACCTGCCGGTCATGAGCATCGCGATCCAGGCGCTCGTCCAGGAGAACGCTCCCGATTACAACGTGATCGCGGAATCCAAGGGCGGCGACAAGAACCACGTCCTCGTCGTGGACGCGCACCTGGACGCGATCTACGGGGCCGGGATGCTGGACAACGCGTCAGGTTCGGCGACGATCCTGGATATCGCCGAGAAGATGAAGAACGTCACTCCGCTCAACAAGCTGCGGTTCATCTGGTTCGGCGGTGAGGAGCTCGGCCTCCTCGGATCGCACTATTACGTCAACAACCTCAGCAAGACCGACCTCAGTCATATCGGCTATGACCTCGATGCCGACGTGACCGCAACGCCCAATTACGTGGTCGGGGTCCTCGACCCGGCGGGGCCGGACCTGTTCGGCCGGACCGTCACGGCGACGTTCCCGAACCGGGTCTACAAGGCGTCGACGATCTCGCGGGACATGGCGATCTCGTACTTCG
>JAXDKX010000326.1:0-4864 GCA_034666905.1 Chloroflexota bacterium
GCACGGATCGTGCGCTCCGCCGTCCTGAGTCTTCGCGGTGAGGCGTTCGTCGACGCGGCGATCGTCACCGGCGCCTCCGACGCGCGCGTGCTCGGTCGGCACCTGCTCCCTCAGCTCGCGGCTCCACTCATCGTGTATGCCACGAGCGTCGTGGCCGTCAACGTTCTGACCGAGGCAGGCCTGTCCTACCTCGGGCTCGGCGTCCCACCGCCGGCTCCGAGCTGGGGACAGATGCTGGCTGACGGCGTGACAACAGGCCTGTACCGGATCCAGCCCTGGGTGGCCATTACCCCCGGCCTGGCACTTGTCGCCACGACCCTCACGCTCAACGTCCTGGCCGACTCCGTCAGGGAGACGCTGATGCCGGGCGGTCGCAGATGATGGCCTTCGTCGGCCGGCGGCTCGCCGCCGTTGTCCTCCAGGTCCTCCTGGTGACATTCATCGCCTATGCCCTCTTCTTCGTCGTGTCGACCGCCACCGGCGCGACGCCCGAGCAGCGCGTCGCCGGTCGCACGGCAACACCGGAGCAGGTCGCCCGCGTCGCCCAGTTGCTGGGCACGGACCGCCCGATCTACGAGCAGTACCTCCGATTCCTGGGGGGCGTCGCTCAGGGTGATTTCGGGTATTCGTTCGCCTACCGCCAACCGGTCTCGAACCTGCTGTTCCCGGCGGCCGGTGTCACGGCGGCGTTGGTCGGGCTGGCGGCGGTCCTCTGGATGGCGTTGGCCATCCCGCTGGGACTTGCCGGGGCCCTCCGAGTCGGGAGCCGTCTCGATCGCCTTCTCACGGCCATTACCCAGTTCGGGATCTCTGCTCCGGTTTTCTGGGTGGCCCCGATGCTCGTCTACTTCCTCGCGTTCCAGCCGAGCCAGGGGATGTTCCTTGGCATCGACCTGGGCCGGTCGGTCACCGTGTTCCCGCTCCAGGGCTATGTCGAGTTCGCGAAGTCACCACTCGAATGGCTGCGACACCTCCTCCTGCCGGCGCTGGCCCTGTCGATCGGTTTCGCGGCCTTCTATGCGCGATTCGTGCGCGCGCTCGTGCGCGAGCAGCTCGACAAGGAGTACGTACTCGTCGCCCGCGCCAAGGGTCTGTCCACCGCGGGCCTCGTCCGCCACCACATCGGGCCCGTCGTTGCACCGGCGATGATCATCCTGCTCGGTCTCGATGTTGGAGCAACGCTCGGAGGAGCTCTCTTCGTGGAGCAGACCTTCGGCCTGCCCGGAATAGGGTTCCTGGCCGTTAGCTCCATCCGCAACCTCGACTACCCGATGACCGTGGGGGCTATCACTCTTGCCGCGTTGATGGCCGTGCTCGTCAATATGGTCGCGGATCTCGTACAGGCCGCAATCGATCCACGGGTGCGGCGTACAGCATGAGCGAGCCGGATTCGGCTTGGCAGGGAGGACGGATGGACATGGACAGGATCCCGCGACGACAGGCAGGGCATCGTCGATCGATACGTTGGCTGGCACTGGCCAGTCTCATCGCCCTCGCCGCCGGGTGCGGGCAAACCACCAGCACCGTCGCCCCGGCGGACAGCAGTTCGGCGGGTGCATCGATTGCGCCGAGCAGCGGTCAAGCTGGTGCATCGGTCGCGCCGAGCAGCGGCCTCGCCGACAACGACTCGCGGCGCCCGGCCACGAAGGGCGGCGAGGGAACGGTTGCCCTGGCCGCCGGCAGCATTGATCACCTCGAGCCGACGCTCTGGTATTTCCAGACGACCTGGCAGATCGCCTATGCGACGTGTACGACGCTGGTTCGGTACCCGGACCAGCCGGGCCAGGCGGGCGCAAAGATCGAAGCCGGCCTTGCCGACTTGCCAGTCGTGTCGGCCGACGGTTCGACATACACCTTCACACTGCGCCCAGGCGTCAAGTTCAAGGGCGGCGCTCCAATCACCGGTGCCGACATCAAGTACACGTTCGAGCGGATGCTCAACCCAGCCCTGGCGTCGCCCGGCGCCGGCTTCTTCACCAACATCGAAGGCGCCAGCTCGTACATGGCCGGCAAGGCGGACTCGGTGTCCGGCATCACGGCCGATGGAAACACGGTTACGTTCAAGCTGACCGATCCACCAGCTTCGTTCCTGGCGCGCTTGACCATGCCGTTCAGCTGCCCGGTCCCTGCCGGGACGCCGATCTCGGCGGTCGAGGATGGCAGCCTCCTCGGCACTGGTCCGTACATGGTCGAGTCGTACACGCCGCAGCGTGAGATCGTCCTCGTCCGCAATCCCGACTATCCAGCTGACGTGCTTGGCCAGCGCGGTGCGCTCGACAAGATCAGGATCGATACGACAATCGATCCAACGCAGGCAGCTTTGGTCATCCGGTCCGGCGAGATTGCGACGTACATGGACCTCATCGCCGGGGCTGACGGAAGCCAGGCTCTTGGCGACCCGACGCTTGCCGGTCGGGTCTTCGCCGATCCCATCGCAACCGTGACGTTCCTCTGGATCAACACGCAGGAGCCGCCGTTCGACAACCCCAAGGTTCGCCAGGCGATGAACTATGCGATCAACCGGAACGATATCCAGCGCGTGCTCGGCGGGCCCGCCTCTGCATCGGTGACTGACCAGATCCTTCCGCCGACCATGGCGGGCTGGAAGGATGCCGACATCTACCCGGCCGCCGGGGACCCGGAGAAGGCCAAGCAGCTGCTCGCGGAGGCGGGCGTGACCCTGCCGATCAAGACCCTCCTGCGGACGGGCGACAACAACCCGGGCATGACGGACATCGCCCAGACGATCCAGGCGCAACTCAAGGCCGTCGGGATCGAAGTCGAGGTCGCGGTCACGGCGGGCGCCGTGGACTATGCGATCACGACGACGGTCGCCAATCGGACCCCGATGGGTGTCGACCCCTGGTCCCAGGACTATCCGCACCCGGACGACTTCATCGGCGTCCTGCTGGATGGCACCCGCATCACGCCAACGAACAACCAGAACCGGGCGATGTTCAACGAGCCGACCATCAATGACCGGATCCACGAGCTATCAGCCTCGCTCGATCCGTCAACGGAGGCGGCCTGGAACGACCTGGACGTGCAGATCATGCGTGACTACGCCCCCTGGGTGCCGCTGGTCAACTCGGTCCGGGTGACGATCGTGGCCGAAGGCTATTGCGGTCTGCTCATCCACCCGGTGTACCAGCTCGACCTCACGACCCTCGGGCACTGCCCGTGAGCCGTGGATGTCAGAGTGGGTCGACAGGACGCTGATGCCGACGATCGACATTCGTGACCTGACCGTTCGATTCGCAACGAATGGGGGCGCCGTGCACGCAGTGCGCGGCGTCTCCCTCGCCGTCGAGCCAGGCCGTGTCCTGGGCGTCGTCGGGGAGTCCGGATCGGGCAAGTCGGCGACCTGCCGTGCGGCGCTCGGCCTCCTGCCACCGAACGCGACCGTCACCGGATCGGCCTGGTTCGAAGGCCGCGATCTGCTCAGCCTTGCAGAGCGCGAGCTCCGGCACATCCGCGGTCGCCGGATCGGCTGGATCTTCCAGGATCCGATGTCGTCGCTCAACCCGGTCCGCTCCATCGGCGATCAGCTTCGAGAGGCGATCACGATCCATGAGCGGGTCGGACGCAGCGAGGCTCGTCGGCGCATCCTGGAGGCGCTATCGGACGTCGGTTTCCCCGTTGCCGAGCGTCGCCTTGGCGCCTTCCCCCATGAACTGTCAGGTGGACTTCGTCAGCGGGTGATGATCGCGATGGCGATGATCAACCGACCGGCGCTGCTGATCGCGGACGAACCGACCTCGGCTCTCGATGTGACGACGCAGGCCCAGATCCTGGAGCTGCTGGCCCGTTTGACCCGGGGGTCGGGCACGGCCGTCATCCTGATCACGCACGATCTCGGGGTCGTGGATCGTATCTGCGACGACGTCGTCGTCATGTACGCCGGATCAATCGTCGAAGCCAGTCCGACCGCCCAGTTGTTCGGTCGCCCGGCCCACCCCTACAGCTGGGGCCTCATGGGCTCGTTGCCGTCACTCGGAATCGGAGGCCGACTACGCCCCATACCGGGCAGCCCGCCGCGCCTCGATCGTGAACCAAACGGGTGCGCGTTCGCGCCCAGGTGTGAGGCTGCGCTCGAGATGTGTACGACGGTCGTGCCGGCACTGACGCCGGAGATCGACCAGCCGGCCCACCGGTTCGCCTGCCACCTGGACGTACCGACGCGTCACGGTCATGCCGCCGCGCTCGCCCGTGCTGTCAGCGACGCGGGTTCCACGGCGGGAAGGAGCGTCTGATGGATGGGCACACGAACACGTCTCCATTGCTCGTCGTGGACCAGCTGGTCCGACACTTTCCGGTGCGCCGTGGCCTCCTCGGGCGCCACCCGCAGGTGGTTCGGGCGGTGGATGGCGTGTCGTTCTCGGTCGAAGCCGGGGCCGCCATCGGGATCGTCGGGGAATCGGGCTGTGGCAAATCCACCCTTGCCCGCTGCATCGTCAGGTTGCTCGAGCCGGACGGCGGCCGCGTTCTATTCGACGGGATCGACATCACACACCTCGAACGGGCCGCCCTCAGGCCCATGTGGCGTCGCATGGGGGTTGTTTTCCAGGACCCCTTCACGTCGCTCGATCCGCGGATGTCGGTCGGAGAGATCATCGCCGAACCGGCGGCGATCAGCGGACTCGGGTCCGCCAGGGAGCGGCGGGCGCGGGTCGCTCGGCTGCTCGACCTGGTCGGATTGGGGGCGGGGGACGAGGCCCGCTACCCGCACGAGTTCTCGGGCGGCCAGCGGCAGCGGATCGGAATCGCTCGCGCCTTGTGCGTAGAGCCGCGCCTGCTCGTCTGCGATGAGCCGGTGTCGGCCCTGGACGTCTCCATCCAGGCCCAGGTCGTCAACCTCCTCCAG
>JAXDKX010000327.1:0-13196 GCA_034666905.1 Chloroflexota bacterium
GCTGTCGAAGAATCGATCGGACTGGTGGATTTGGGTCGACACGATGGCAATGTCGGGTGATTTGGGTGGCTCGTCCACCCGCGCCTCACAGCCGTCGCCTCTGGCTCGTCCGGGATCGTGGGCTAGATCCCGATACCTAGGTCTCGCCACCCCTCAGCACGGCCGGGTCGGGGATCGACTTGTGCGGTTCGCCCAGCGCAGTCAACCGCTTGTCCAGCGCTACGGCGAGGTACTCGAACCACTCCGCCTAATCAGGCGAGTTCTCCTTCCCCCGATAGCCGTAGTAGACGCCTGGTCAGGTCCGGTGCCCCCCGAACGTGGCCCGAGGCGATCAGATCGGGGATTCGGCGTCGATCGCTCGCAAGCGCTCGCCAACTGCCTGCAAGACGGCCGTCCGAACGGAAGTAGATGACTCGAGGAGCGCGTGGAACCGCTCATGGGTCATCGACAGCAGGCGACAGGGCGATTCAGTCGTAGCGGTCGCGGTCCTCGGACCACCATCGAGCAAAGCGATTTCGCCCAGAAAGTCGCCAGCTCCAATGGTGTTGATTGTCCGTCCGCCTCGCTCGATGCGAACCGTCCCCGAGACAATCACGAAGAAGTAGCCCTCGTGCCGGCCTTCGTGCGTCAGGGCGCTGCCAGCCGGAACCTCGATCTCGTCGGTGATCCGACCGATTTCCTCAAGCCCCTCGCTGGGAAGGCCGGCAAAAAGCGGGACCCGCTCCAGCAATTCGAGCTTCTGGTCCATGGCCCCTCACCTCTCCTCGTAGCGCCGGAAGAGACTACGCTCGCTGTGATCCCGGGAGCGGGAGCATAGCGGGGAGGAAAGCCTTACTCAACGCCAATCCCCGCCCCGGACGCAGTCCTTCGTAGTTCGTATCGAGGGACCAGGCGGCGATATCGTCGACTGACGTCGAGGCCACGGACTTCGACAGGTCGAGCGGGTCGTCGTGCGGGACCGGGAGGTCTCGGCGATCGGCTGGACCGCTCCCGCCCGGCCGTTCTTCGAAAAGCAGCGGGAGTGCCCCCAAGGGGATTCGAACCCCTGATCTCCACCTTGAAAGGGTGGCGTCCTAGGCCTCTAGACGATGGGGGCGGGGGACGGCGGGAGTCTACCAGAGGGTCCCTCGGCGCCCGCTTTGGGACAGCACGCCAGTCCGGCGGCCGCGACTCAGCCTGGCGGCCGCGAGAGCATGAACAGGATGATCGCCCCGGCGAGGCAGCCACTCCCGACGATGGCGGCGAGACCGCCGGCGAAGGCCAGCCCGAGGGCCCTCCCGTTCCGCCCGAGGATCCCGGCCTCCCAGGTGGCCCGAACCGAGTAGACGGCCAGCGCAAGGAAGGCGATCCCGACGGCGACCGCGCCCGCCGCAAGCAAGGGGATCTGCGAGGCGTCGCGGACCGTGATCGCGTAGAGCGCGAAGAGCAGCGACCCGATCAGGGCGATGGCGAGGATGACCAGACCGGGACTGACATTGGGTCGCGCCAGCTCGCCCCGCTGCGAGACCTGCGGGGGCCTCCGTGCACCGCCGGCTCGGGTCACCGGCTCGTCGATCCCGGTTCCGTCGACGATGCGTCTCCGAACGATCGGTGGTAGATCGCGACGTTGTAGGAGAGGCGCGGTCGCTTCAGCCCTGAAGCGAGAAGGCGTCCGGGCTCGGCAAAGGCCTCGGTCAGGAACGCACCGCCGGCTTCGATCGAGTCAAACGTCCAGAAGCAATGGACCACCCTGACCTTGAACCCGTCCTTCAGGAACGGGCCGCCCCGCTTGCTCCACAGACCGTACTCGGGCCGCTCGCCACGCAGGTGGGCGACGTCGTCGCGGCCGTAGTCGTGGACTACCAGCAGGCGGCCGCCGGGTCGCAGGACTCGTTGCGCTTCGGCCAGCTCGGCGGGCGCCGATCCGCGGAACGACGACCAGAGGCTGACGACGACGTCGACCGAGGCATCGGGCGCACCAAAGTCGACCGCTGCCTCTGTGCCACCCGCGCCTGCGAACGAGACCCGGGCGCCGAGCTCCCGTAGCTGTCGAGCGCGAAACCCGTCGATGCCGTCCACGAGCAGGACGTCGCGGCCGGCGACTGGGCCAAGGGCCTCGAGCGCTCGGGGAATCTTGCCTTCGACATCGAGGATCCGCGAGAGGCGTTCGCTGAGGCCACCCTCGAGCTCGATCGGGAGTTCTGCCATGGGAGGATGGAGTATAAGGCGCGGCGCGCCTCAAACGACCCGGAGGACCGTCCCCTGGGATGCGGCCAGCTCGATCGTCGCTCGGCCGTCGACGATGGTGGCCTCGCCGGCGCCGCGCAATCCCGGAATGCCAACCGGCGCGAGGTGCCCGCCGGCGCCGGCTGGCGCGTCCGCGAACCGAAGGTCCAGCCGGACCGGCGCATCGCCCGCATTGCCGGCCACGACGAAGCGCGCCGGACCGGTGCCACGTTCGAAGGCGACCGCCGAGCCGGACGCTCCGACAACCGCCAGCGGCCCGTCTCGCAATGCGGGTTCCGCCGACCGCAGCCGGAAGAGCCCCCGCACGGTGTCGCGGAGCCCGGGCTCCCACTTCGTCCGGTCCCAGGCAAACGAGCCCCGGCATTCCGGGTCGTTCCCGCCGAGGAGGCCGATCTCGTCGCCGTAGTAGATGCACGGAGCGCCCGGCAGCGTTGCCTGGAAGAGCATTGCCAGGCGAACCCGCTCGGGATCGCCGCCGAGCACCGTTCGGACTCGCGGCGCGTCGTGCGACCCGAGCAGGTTCAGCTGCGAGGCGACCACCGACGGGTCATACGCGCCGCCCAGCTCCCGGACCCGCGACGCGAACGCCGGCCCGTCCAGCTGGCGGACGCTGGCGGCGTATTCCGGATGGCCACGGACGATCGCCATGTCCAGCTCGGAGCCCCCGGCAAAGCCGAGGATCGCCGCGGCGAGCGGGTAGTTCATCAGGGCGTCGAACCGATCGCCCTGGACCCAGTCCGGCGCGAGCGACCAGATCTCCCCAACCAGATAGGCGTCGGGGCGCACCACCCGGCAGCGCTCGCGAAACTCCTGCCAGAAGGACTCGTCGTCGATCTCCGTCGGGACGTCCAGCCGCCAACCGTCGATCCCGAATCGAAGCCAGTGCTCGGCGACCCCGAACAGGTACTCGCGAACCTGCGGCTCCTCGATGTTCAGCTTGGGCAGTGCAGGCAATCCCCACCAGGCTTCGTAGCCAAGGGCCGTGGGCGACGTGCCCGGCGGTGGGTAGGCGAGCAGCGGACGGCCAGCGTCGAGCGCCGCCTCGTCCAGGTGGAACCAGCCGCGATAAGGCGACGCCGCGCCGGATTCCAGGACGTGGTGGAACGGCCAGAAGCCTCGACCGGTGTGGTTGAAGACGCCATCGAGGATGACCCGCATGCCTCGGTCATGCGCCGCGTCGAGGAGCTCGCGAAGCGCCGCGTCGCCGCCGAGCAGCGGGTCGACCGACAGGTAGTCGTAGGTGTGATACCGGTGGTTCGAAGCAGACGCGAACACGGGGGTCAGGTAGATCGCGTTAACGCCTAGATCCTCGAGGTAGCCGAGGTGGTCCGCAATCCCCAGGAGATCGCCGCCCTTGAAGCCGTGGACCGTGGGTGGAGCGTCCCAGGCCTCCAGCTTCCCCGGCTTCACGACCCTCGAGGACGAGGCGAACCGGTCGGGAAAGATCTGGTAGAAGACGGCGTCTCGCACCCAGGCCGGTGTGTCGGCGCTCACCCGCAGCTCAGCCTTTGACCCCGCCGATGGTCAGGCCCGAGATGATGTAGCGCGGGAGGAACAGGTAGACGACGGACACTGGCAGTGCCACGAGGATCGACAACGCCGCGAAGCTGGACCAGGGCGTATTTCCCGAATATTGCCCGACCATGCCGTTGAGGGCCATGGCGAGCGTGAAGGTCTTCGGGTCCTCGAGAAAGACCCACGAGAAGAAGAATTCGGTCCAACCGGCAATGAAGCCAAAGAACGCGGTCACAGCCAGGACCGGTGTCGACAGCGGCAGGATGACCCTCCAGAACACGTCGAAATGTCCGGCGCCGTCGACTCGCGCCGCTTCCTCGAGATCTCGTGGGATCGTGTCGAGGTAGCCCTTCATGTTCCAGATCGCGAAGGGCAGCTGGCCCGAAACCACCGCGAGCGCAACACCCAGCAACGATTTGCGCAGGTTGAAATCGCCGATCTGGACCTTCGTGAGCATCACGAACAGTGGTGCCAGGGCGGCAACGGCCGGGAGCATCAGCACCGCCAGCACGGCGATCATCAGCGCCTCACGGCCGCGGAAGCGCAGGCGTGAGAAGGCATAGGCGGCGAGCACCCCGATCCCGACGCTCGTCATCGCGATCAACACGGCGATGAACAGGCTGTTGCGGGCGAGCTCGATGAATGTCACGGGATTCTGGGTCGGTTGCGCGATGACCCGCCCAAAGGCGTCCAGCGACGCTCCCGGTGGAATCAGGTTCAGTCCTTCGGGTCTGGCGATGTTCCGCGGATCGACGGCCATGCTGACGATCCAGAGGATCGGGAACAGCACCGTCGCCGCGATCAGCAGGCAGATCAGCTGGAGGACAAGCTGGCGGCCGAGCGGCAGCTTCCGGGGCCCCTCCTTCCGGGCTGCCGCGGGCCGGACGATCGGCTGCGGGACGACCGCTGACTGTGTGGTCATCGCAAGGACCTCGTTCGTGGATCAGGCATCGAACTGCGCCGTCGCCTTGGCCAGCCGGTTGGTCACGAGGGTGAGCGCCAGGAGGATGAAGAACTGGAATACCGCGAATGCAGCGGCGACGCCGTACAGCTGCTGCTCGTTGACGAGGCGGAATGCGGTCGTCACCAACAGCTCCGTTTGGCCAAAGGGTCCGCCGCCGGACATGAAATACGACAGGTAGAAGAGGTTGAAGGTGATGACGAATCCATAGATCGCAAACGGCAGCATGGCCGGTCGGAGGAATGGCAGCGTCACCGCCTTGAACTGTTGCCAGGCCCCCGCCCCATCGATCTCCGCCGCTTCATAGAGGTCATGCGGAATGCTCTGCAGCGCACCGGTCGCCACGACCGAGTTGAGCGGCCAGCCAAGCCAGACGTTCGCCACGAGGAGCGCGAAATACGCGAGCGGGAGGATGAGTGGCCCAACGGCGATGATCGGATTGGGTTCGTTCAGCCAGTCGAGGTGGATCCCGCCGGGAGGCAGCCTGAAGATGATCGCAAGCAGGAAGTTGATGGCGCCGTTCGTCGGGTCGAACATGTTGCGCCACACGGTGGCCACGATGATCGGCGGGATGACGACGGGCAGGATGTACACCGCCCGGTAGACGCGCTTGAACCAGAGGCCGCCGGTGTTCAGGATGACGGCGATGAGGACCCCGACGACGACGTGGATCACCACGTTGGAGAAGGCCCAGAACAGGTTGAAGACCAGGACCCTCACGAAGTCGAAGTTCGGGATGACGATGTTGTTGTCGAGAATCCGGACGTAGTTCTCGACCCCGACATACGGAGGCGCCGGAGCCCCGGACCGAAGGTTTCCCAGGCCGTAGTCGGTGAACGACATCCAGACCTGGAAGACCAGGGGATAGAACGTGATGACCGCCATGATCAGGAAGGCGGGCAGGACGAACAGGTAGGCGTTCCTGCTGTTCTGCGTTCGTCGCCACCAGGACCGCCGGGGACTGGCCGCCGTTGCAATCACACTCATCGCGGTGGGCTCCACACTCGCATTGAGGTTCGTCGCGATTCTATGCGCCTGGACATGGAGGGGACGCCTGATTCCAGCGTCCCCTCCAATGGCTGCGCCTCAACTGTCTACAGGCCGTTCGCCTTGTTCATCGCCTTGCACGCGTCGGCGACTGCGGACGTGGCGTCCGTGCCCTTGTCGATGACCGCGACCAGGGCGTTTCCGAAGTTGCCCCAGTAGTTGTCCAGTTGCTTGAGCGTCGGTCGGGCGAAGCCGCTCGGCATCAAAGCCGCGAAGGTCTTCGCGATTGGGTCGCTCGGCTGAATCGTGGTGTTGGCCGGCAGGTGGCCGGCATCCGCGAAGACCTGCTCCTGGGCTGGCTGCAGCATCTGCAGCGCGAACTGGACGGCGAGGTCGGCATTCGGTGACGAGCCATTGATGTAGTAACCATCGGGTGCGGTCAGGGGGGCCCAGGCTCCGGTGCCGCTCGGGCCGGCCACCACCGCCAGCTTGTCGCCGAGCGCCTTGGCCAGGTCGCCTGACTGCCACGGGCCGTCAATGAACCCGGCGATCTTGCCCGAGATCAGGTCGGCCTTGGCGTCGTTGTCGTTCTGGTAGAGCTTCATGCCGGCAGCCTTCATGTCCTGCAACCACTTGAGGGCATCGGCGACGCCACCCTGGTCGGCCACGCACTTGCCGGAGTCGTCCATGATCTTGCCGCCGAACGAGCTGAACAGCCCCCACAGGTAGTAGGCCCCGCCGCCGTTGGCTCCGTAGACCCAGCCGAGCTTCGAGGCGTTCGTCTTCCAGTCGTCGGCGGACACGGGTGGACTGGTGAGCAGGGACGTGTTGTAGAACAGCTCAACGGCCTTCATCGATTCCGGAATTTCATAGAGCTTCCCATCGACGGTCGCTGCATTGATGGCCACGTCGGAGGTGTTGTACGGGGCCGCCTTGAGCGTGTCGACCAACGAGCTGACGTCCTTGAGGAGACCCGCTCGCGCTTCCTTCGGGAGGCTGTCGTTCGGGGCAATGTAGAGGTCGGGACCGCCACCGGATGCGGCGGCGGTTTCGAACTTCGTGAACAGGTTGTTGAACGGCACGTCCAGGGCGTTGACCGTGAGACCCGGGTTGGCCGACTTCACCTGCGCCACCATCTTGTCGAACGCGTCCTTCTCCGTCGTGCCGGATGCTCCGTACGCCTCCCAGATCGTGATCGTCCCGGTCAGCGCCGCGGGTGCCTGCGATTCGGGCGCAGTGCTCGCCGCGGTCGATGCCTCGGTGCTGGCCGCCGTGCTCGGTGCCGTGCTTGCTTCCGCGCTGGGGGCTGTGGTCGCCCCGCCTGAGCTGCAGGCGGCGGCCAGGATGACCACCGCCGCCGCCAGTGCGGAGAATCGAAGTTGACGTTTCATTGCTTGCTTGCCACTCCTCTCTCGAGGTGATCGATTCCGTTCGACCACCATGTCCATGTCATCTGCCGGCGTCGCCGGCGCTGGGCCGGGGGGCCCGATCGTCGATCGCCTTGGGTCGATCTCAGTCGTCGGACCCGGCCACCTCCCTCCGGTCCTTGAGCGGCGGCGGACCGGTAGAACCGCGCAGGATCAGGCGCGTCTCCAGTCGCAGGTGCTCCGGGCTCGCGAGTCCCCGCCGCTGAACGACGGCCAGCAGCATGCGCACCGCCTCTTCGCCCTTCCGGCGGATCGGCTGATGAACCGTCGTGAGCGGGGGGTCGACATGCGGCGCAAGGTCGATGTCGTCGAAACCAACGACACTCACATCGCCGGGGATGGTCAGACGCATGTCGCGAAGGGCACGCATCGCTCCGATCGCCATCGCATCGCTCATCGCCAGCACGCCGGTGGGACGGAGACCGTCCTCCCAGGCGCCATTGAGCGCGGCGATCCCGCCATCGATGCTGGCTGGGCCCACAACCACGCTCGTGTCGGGTAGCGTGAGTCCAGCCGCAGCGAATGCCTCACGGTAGCCACGCAGACGCCGGCTGGTGACGCCGTCGGGATCCATCGCGACCGACGGCGCCGGCGGCTCGACCCCGATGACCAGGACGTTCCGGTGGCCGAGACCAATCAGGTGCTCCGCCGCGGCGCGAGCGCCACCGACATCGTCGACCTGGACCGAGCCGTGTTCCGGGAGGGCAGTCGAGTCCACCAGGACGATCGGGACACCGCCCCGGCGGATCTGTTCCACCTCCGGATGATCGTCGCTGAGGCCGATAGCCACGACGCCGTCCACCGTCGCCCGGCTCATCGCCCCTGCCAGCGACCCATGTCGCGGCGAGATGAAGTGGAGGGCATAGCCGGATGCTTCGGCCGCGGCGGCGACACCTTCGCTGAACGCCCCAAAGAACGGGTTCGAAAAGATGACCGACAGCGCCTGCGGGGTCAGCACGCCGATCGTCAGGGTTTGCCGCTGGCCGAGCATCCGGGCCACCGGATGCGGGCTGTATCCGAGCTGTTCGGCGATTTCGCGGATCCGCATCGCCGTCTCGGGTGCCAGCCGGTCGGGACTGTTGAACGCGAATGAGACCGCAGTCTTGGACACGCCTGCCTCACGCGCGACGTCGGCAATTCGCGGACGGACGGTGCGTAGCTCCACTCGGCTCCACTCGCTCTGCGGACCGCTTCAGCGCGCCAATCGTTGACCTTGGCCCAGGACCGAGGGCCGCCAAATCACGGGCGCAAACCGGTTTAGCAAACCGGTTTAGCGGGACGATACGAGGGCCGCTGCACCAGTGTCAATACCCATGTTCGAAGCCCCCGACCACCGGGAACGGCACTCGGGCTCGCCCGCGGTACGATGCCGCCCCATGCTCGACGCTGTCCGGGCCATGCCGACCGGCATCCGCCTCTTCCTGCTCTATGCCTTGCTGATCCTCGCCGGGATCGGCCTTAGCCTGCGCTTCGTCGTCGATCAGGCGATCGAGGCCTCGGTCAGCTTCCAGGGCGTGGTGGTCATGGCCCTCCTGGCCTACACCATCTTCACCACCACCCTCGTGCTGCAGCGAAAGGAGGCAGCCCGCGGCCTGGCCATCGGGCTCGCCAGTCTCGTCGTGCCACTCGTCCCGCTGCTGGGTCTCAGCCGCCTGCCCGTCGAGGCCGTCTTCGTTGCGGCACTCGGACTCGCCCTCTTCCGGGGCCTCCTGCGGCCGGACATCCGGACCTACCTGAACGAGCCCTGATGCCTGCCTCGGGCGCGCCCATGCCCGAGGACGGTACCCTCTGGCTACGCGCGGCCCGAGGCCCGCGCCAGACATCAGCTCTTGCCAACCCTCGAATCCGCCCGATCCATACCGAGGCACACCAGTGAGCAAACCGTCCCGCCGGCGCCAACAGGCCGGCAGCCAGGCCTCCGCAGGGCGCTCCGCCGCAGGCCGACCCGCCGCCCGACCAACGCCTTCGGCGCCGTCGGGGTCCAGCGCGTCGGGGTCATCGGCGCTCGACTCGGACCGGCCAACCTCGCCCAGCTCGCGGCCACCTGGCCAGCGGCCACTCGGCCAGACGACGCCCAGCTCACGCGCGGGACGTCGAGAGCGCGCCCGGATCACGCATCAGCGTTCCTTCACCGAACGCTACCGCACGCTGATCGTGGCCGTGGCCGCGCTCGCCGGCGTTGCGTTGATCGCGATCTTCGTCTTCTCGTCGGCGTCGGCGTCCGCCTACGCGTGCACTACGGAGTGGACGCCGGCACCCTCTGCCTCCCCGGCGGCAGGCGCCACGCCTGCCCTCGGCTACGTTCAACCCGACATGGGGCGGACGCACGTGGCCATCGGCCAAAAGGTGACGTACACCTATTGCCCACCTGCGTCGGGATTTCACTACATCGGATCCAACACGATCGGGCCTATCACTCCACGCTTGTACGGGCCGAACGACACCACCATCCCGGAGGGCTGGGTCCATAACCTCGAGCACGGCGCCATGGTCATCCTGTACCGCGGCCGCGAAGGCGATCCGGGCATCACGGCAGCCGGCCAGGCGGAGCTCCGGGCAATCTTCGATGGCTTTCCCAACAGCCCGATCTGCGGGATCGCGCCTGGCACCAGCCAGGGCCCGGTGATCGCGCGCTTCGATCAGATGGCCACGCCGTACGTGGCGATGGTCTGGGACCGCGTGCTGCCACTCCAGACGCTCGACACCGCCCAGATCCTCGCGTTCTGGCAACAGTGGGGCGAGCGAGCGAACCCGGAGCCACAGTGTGCGGCCCCGAGCGCGGCGCCGAGTGCCGCGCCGAGCGCGGCGCCGAGCGCGGCCTCGAGCGCGGCCACCAGCGCGGCGCCGAGCACCGAGTCGGCCGCCCCAAGTCCGAGTTGATCGGGGGCGATGCGGGATGCGCCTGACCTCCTATGTCCCGAACCCGGGCAAGATCGTCTGCGTCGGTCTCAATTACAAGGATCATGTCGCCGAAGGTGGGCGCAACCTGCCGGTCCGGCCGCTGCTCTTTGCCAAGTTCGCCAACGCCGTCATCGGCGACGGTGCGTCGATCGTTCGCCCGGAGGGAACCCACGCGCTCGATCTGGAGGTGGAGCTCGGGGTCGTCATCGGGCGGACCGCGCATCGCGTGAGCGAGGAACGGGCGCTCGACCATGTCGCCGGCTACGTCGTGGTCAACGACGTCAGCGCCCGCGACTGGCAGGGAGCCAGGCAGGCGCTGAACGACGGCGAGACGGGCGACGGCCAGTGGCTCCGAGCGAAGGGCTCCGACAGCTTCCTGCCGGTCGGACCGGTCTTCGTCGGTCCCGAGGAGATCCCCGATCCCCAGGTCCTTCGTCTGCGCTCCTGGCGAATCCCGGGGTCAGGCCCCCGGCAGGGCCAGCGGGTCCTCATGCAGGACGGGACCACCGCCGACATGATCTGGGGCGTGGCCGCGCTGATCGAATACATCAGCAAGGCGATCACGCTCGACCCCGGCGACATCATCGCGACCGGCACGCCGTCCGGCGTCGGGGTCTACCAGGATCCACCGGTCTTCCTGGAACCCGGCGACCGAGCGCGCTGCGAGATCGCGGAGATCGGCTCGGTCGAAAATCCGATCATCGACTGGACCGACGTGATGGCCGATGACGACCGCGACCTCGGCTGAATCCCGCCCACCCTCCGTCGGGTCCTCGTCGATGCTCGCCCTCGTCAAGGCCGAACCCGGGCCAGGCCTGCATCTGCGCGACGTGCCGGTGCCCGCGGTCGGCATCAACGACGTCCTGATCCGGGTCCGCAAGACCGGCATCTGCGGCACGGACCTGCACATCGAGTCCTGGGATCCGTGGGCGGCCCGGACGATCAAACCGCCGCTGGTCGTCGGCCATGAATTTGTCGGGGAGATCGTCGAGGTCGGGGCGAACGTCGACGATTTCAACCCCGGCGACATCGTCTCGGGCGAGGGCCACGTGGTCTGCGGTCGCTGCCGTCATTGCCTGGCCGGCCGGCGCAACCTGTGTGCCAAGGCCGTGGGCCTGGGCGTGGGTCGCGACGGCGCGTTCGCCGAGTACGTGAGCCTGCCGATGACCAATGTCTGGCACCACTGGCCGGGCATCGACGAGGAGGTCGCCGCGATCTTCGACCCGTTCGGGAATGCTGTTCACACGGCACTGGCCTTCCCGGTGCTGGGAGAGGATGTCCTCGTCTCGGGCGCCGGACCGATCGGGCTGATGGCAACCGCAGTGGCCCGCCATGCCGGTGCCCGTCACGTCGTGGTCAGCGAGCCCAATGCCTACCGTCGAGAGCTCGCGTTGCGGATGGGTGCGACCCTCGCAGTCGATCCGGCGGAGCGAGTCCTGACGGATCTCTTCCCCGAGCTGGACATGGTCGAAGGATTCGACGTCGCCCTCGAGATGTCCGGCAATCCCGCAGCGCTGCGCAGCGCGATCGCCGCTATGGCCCACGGTGGTGGCGTCGCGATCCTCGGAATCCCGAGCGAGGAGATCGCGCTGGACGTGAATGCGATCGTGTTCAAGATGCTGACCCTGCGCGGCATCTACGGGCGGGAGATGTACGAGACCTGGTACAAGATGACCGTCATGCTCCAGTCGGGGCTCGATATCACGCCGGTCATCACCAACCGGTTCGGGTTCCGCGACTTCGAGGCCGCCTTCGCCGCGGCACGCGCCGGCGACTCCGGCAAGGTCATCATGGATTGGACGACATGACAGCCCGACCCGGCCACCCGGACCCCCTTTCCTTTCTGGCAGACGAGGTCGCCGCGTTGCGCGAGCGTCACCTCTATCGGCCGTTGCGGGTGATGTCGTCGGCCCAGGGTCCGATCGTCTCGGTCGATAACCGCCGGCTTATCAGCCTCTCATCCAACGATTACCTGGGACTTACCAACCACCCGCGCGTGTGCGACGCGGCCGCGGCCGCCGTTCGCGAGTTCGGCGCCGGGAGCGGCGCCGTCCGGACGATCGCGGGCACGATGGCGATCCACGAAGCGCTCGAGGCCGAACTGGCCGAATTCAAGGGCACGCCCGCCGTCCTGACCTTCCAGTCGGGGTTCACGGCAAATACGGGGGTCATCCCGACCATCACGGGCGAGACCGACCTCATCGTCTCGGACGCGCTCAATCACGCCTCGATCATCGACGGGATGCGGCTCTCGAAGGCGCCCCGCAAGATCTACGCCCACGCCGATGTCGACGCCCTGCGCGACGTCCTGCGCGAGGCGCGGGCCGCCGGCCGACCCGGCGGCGGGGAGTGGCGGCTGATCCTGGTCATCACGGACGGGGTCTTCTCGATGGATGGCGACATCGCGCCACTCCCCGGGATCGTCGAGGCGGCCGAGGAGTTCGGTGCCGCCGTGATGGTCGATGACGCCCACGCCAGCGGGGTCCTCGGGCGACAGGGCCGCGGATCGGTCGATCACTTCGGCCTGCACGGCCGGGTCGCGATCCAGGTCGGGACACTCTCGAAGGCCGTCGGCTCGCTCGGCGGCTACGTGGCCGGATCCATGGCACTCCGCGAGATCCTCACCCAGCGCGCCAGGCCCTTCCTGTTCTCGACCTCGCACCCGCCCGCCGTGGTCGCCGCCTGCCGCGAGGCCATCCGCGTGATGCAGGACGAGCCCGAGCTGCAGGAGCGCCTCTGGGCGAACACGAAGTACTTCAAGGCCGAACTGACCCGTCTCGGCTTCGACACCGGGCATTCCGAGACACCCATCACGCCCGTGATGATGGGCGACCCCGACACCGCGGGCCGTTTCAGCGACCGACTCATCGACGAAGGCGTCTTCGCCCAGCCCGTCGTCTTCCCGACCGTCGCCATCGACAAGTCGCGTCTGCGCACGATCGTGACTGCCGCCTTGGCCAACGAGCAGCTCGACATCGCCCTCGGCGCGTTCGACCGGGTCGGGCACGAGCTCGGCCTCATCGCAGGGTGATGCCTGCCGCACGCCGCCCCCGTGGCCCGTTTTTGATGCTTGATTTCGAGCGCGCGAAGCCGCCTGTTCCGGTGATGCCTATAGGCAGCATCACGCTGAGGCTCGCGCCACCGGTTGGCAACGGCCGGGTCGACATCGATCGATACCA